>NZ_JBAMDC010000020.1:0-53400 GCF_036961605.1 Streptomyces sp. KLMMK | reverse complement strand
AAGGAGTGGCCGTCCGGTTCCCCGGGCCTGTCCGGCACGTCCTCCGCGCTGCTGCCGCCCCTGGTCTCCGGTGAGACCCAGCAGCCGGAGACTCAGCTCTGTGTGTCAGCTGACCTGCAGTGTCAGGTTGGGCCAGTGGTTCTCCAGGCGGGAGAACAGGTCCTTGATGTGGTCGGGGTGCAGCTTGACGCAGCCGTTGGACCTGTAGTCGCCGTCGCCGTCCCACCGGGTGGACTCGGTGGAGCCGCGGCCGCCGCCCTTGGTCATCTCACTGTGGATGAACAGGGCACTGCGGGTGACGGCCTCCTTACCCGGCCCGGGATGACACTTCTTGTCGGAGAGCTGAATGGCGTAGCCCTTGATCTTGCTGTCGCGGTGGGTCTGGTGCCCCGTCACCTGATAGGTGCCGTCGGGCAGCCATCCCTTGTTGCTGCGGCAGTCGTCCGTGACCCCCAGGCCGGATCCGGCGCGCCAGGTCTTGACCGGGATGCCGTTGTGAACCAGGGCGAGGGTCGAGTGGTCCGGGTGGTTGCGGTTCTTGGTGAACGCCAGGGAGTACCCGTCCGAGGCGTGCTCGGCGCCGACGGACGCCCGTGAGGCGGGGGAGGCCTGCGCGGGCCCGTCCTGAGCGGTGGCGTGGCCGGGAGCCGCCAGGCCGATCACCGTGAGGGGTGCGAGGCAGGCCGCTGCGATGACAGCTTCACGGAGCCGAGAGCGAGTTGCGGTGTTCACGAGGTTTCATCCTTTTCGTGTCGTGCCGCCGAGGTCATCCGGACCGCCAGGGTATGGCGATGTCACGGGGTCCGGAGGCGGAACCGGTCGGGGACAGCGCAGGGTGAAATGAGACCGAGCGGGTGTGCGATGTCAGGGGCAGCCGAGTGCCTCGCGGGTCAGGGCTGCCACCTGTTCCAGGGTCGGCTCGCCCGCGATACGGGTCAGTTGCGCGACGAATGCCTTTTCCTGTTCCGGGGCCAGCAACTCTTGGCAGACGGCCCCGGCCATGGCGAGCAGCGAGAGCGAATCCCCGCCCAAGCGGTGGAAGTCGGCCTGGGCGTCCAGCCGGGAGCGTTCCACCCCGAGGGTGCGGGCCCAGATGTCCGCCACCGCTTCCTCGACTGGATCCGTCGCGTCCATCGGATCCGTCGCTTCGGCCCCGCGCCTGTCCGAATTGGCCGACTCGCCGTCGAACGGGTCCGGCAGTGCCTTCGTGTCCACCTTGCCGCTCACTGTGTAGGGCAGTTGCGGCACCGCCATGGTGGCGGCCGGGATCATGTAGGAGGGCAGCAATTCGGCCAGGTGCCCGGCCAGCTCCGCTTCCGTCACGGGGGAGGCGGTCAGTACGTAGCCGTACAGGGCTTTGCCCGGGTGGCCGGGCCGCGCCCTGGTGACCACGACGGCCCGTTCCACCGCGGGGTGCTGCTCCAGGGCCTGGGCCACCTCGGCGGGCTCCACGCGGTGCCCGCGTACCTTGACCTGGTCGTCGATGCGTCCCACGTACTCGATCTCGCCCGACGGCAGGATCCGGGCGAGGTCGCCGGTGCGGTAGACGCGGCTCTCGTCGGCGAGGTGGACGAACCGCTCCCGGTCGAGATCGGGGCGGCCCAGGTAGCCACGGGCGAGCTGCGCCCCGCCGAGGTACATCTCGCCGGTCTCGCCGGGGGCGACGAACCGGCGCTCGGAGTCCAGCAGGAACACGGTCGTGTTGTCCGCGGGGAGCCCGATCGGTACCACGGAGCCCGCGCCGTCCACTTCGGGGTCGAAGGTGTGGGCGGTGCACCCGATGGTGGCCTCGGTCGGACCGTAGAGGTTGATGATGCGGCACTCCGGCCCGAACATCTCCTGGGCCCGTGCGGCCACTTCCACCCGCAGCTGCTCACCGACCACGACCACCGTCCGGTATCCGGTGGGCGACAGGTCGAGCCGTCCGATCAGGTCGAGGTGGGCCGGAGTGAGGTTCAGAGTGTTGGCGCCCGAGTGCTGCAACAGCTCGCGCAGCGAGAGGTGGTTGGGGTCGTCCGGCATCAGCACCACGCGACCGCCGGCCAGCAGCGGCAGGAAGACGGACGTACCCGAGACGTCGAAGGAGGGTGAGGTGAGCAGGGGCATCCGGGTGTCCGTGTCCACGTCGAACGCGCGGGTCGCCCAGTGGACGTAGTTGAGCAGGTTCCGGTGCTCGATCTGCACACCCTTCGGCCGGCCGGTGGAGCCCGAGGTGTAGATGACGTAGGCCAGGTCCTCGGGACTGACGGCAGCGTCCTCGTGGGGCCCGGAAGCGGGATCGGGGTCCGGATCGGGATCCGGATCGAGGCCGGGATAGGGGCCGGGATCGGGATCGCTCACCACGAGGTCGTCCAGAATCAGCGCCTTGCGGCCTGATCGGACACATTCGCGCTGGTCATAGGGTCGTTCCACCAGGCAGAAGGTGACGTCGGCGTCGTCCAGCAGGTCGGTGAGGCGGGCGTCCGGGTGCCGGACGTCCAGCGGGAGGTAGCACGCCCCTGCTCGGAGCACGCCCCACAGCCCGGCCAGTGCGGCCACGGTGCGGCCCGCCAGCAGTCCCACCACGCTGCCGGAGCCGACGCCTTGACGGCGCAGTTCGGCGGCGACGGAATCCGCACGGATGCTCAACTCCCGGTAACTTACGTCGCCTTCGGGGCCGCTGACCGCGATGCGGTCCGGCGTGCGCTCGACCTGCGCACGGAAGAGTTCGACGACCGAGCGGTCGGACGGCAGCGGGCGTTCGGTGCGGTTGCCCTCCCACTGCCGGTACTTTCCAGGGGACAGGGCCTCCTCGATGGTGTCCAGCACGGCGTCCGCGCGCTCCGCCATGCCGGGGCCGTCATGCCAGGCCACGGTCAGCTCCGTGTGCCCGCCGGTTTCCACCAGGTTGACCTCCAGGGGGCTGCCGGGGCTGGTGGTGCCCAGCGTGTAGACCGTGCGGGCGTGGAACTCCCCGGCACAGTAGTCGGCCAGGTCGACGCTGCCCATGTGGGAGAGGTAGGCCAGGCTGTTGTAACGGTTCTTCCGGGTCGCGAAGTGGTCGATCCCGGTGTTGACGGCCCGCAGCAGCGGCAGTGGCATGCGCAGCGTCGATTTGGCGAACGGCGGGGCCAGTTCGGCGTTTTCGGCCAGGGCGGTGAGTATCCGCTGGTGTACCTCCTGCCAGGTGTCACCATCGCTGACGTCCAGCCGCAGCGCGCGGACGAGTGAGGCGGTGGAGCGCGGTTCCGGGAGGTGGCGACGCAGGTCCACCGGTACGAAGAACCGTCCGCGCCCGGACCCGTACGTGCCGGCCAGCACCGCGGCGATCCTGGCCGTCGCCGCCGGGTGGCGGCCGTCCACGGTGCGGCGGCGCCAGAGCAGGCCGGGTGAGGCAGCCGGACGGCGGCCGAGCAGCGACGGCCACTCCATCTTGGGGGTGGGCAGGGCCGTCGGCGGGCCGCCGGGCCGGACGATCTGCTCGATCAGCTCCTCGTCGTTGAGCCGGGACGGCGCGCCG
The DNA here is from genome assembly GCF_036961605.1 of Streptomyces sp. KLMMK. Taxonomy (NCBI): domain Bacteria; kingdom Bacillati; phylum Actinomycetota; class Actinomycetes; order Kitasatosporales; family Streptomycetaceae; genus Streptomyces; species Streptomyces sp. KLMMK. Next base: position 49,901 of record NZ_JBAMDC010000020.1, on the reverse strand, counting down.
AGCGGATCCTCGCCGCGCAGCGCCCGGAACACGTCCGCGGCCCAGAGCAGGAGGCCGCGCCCGTCGGTGACGCCGTGGAAGGCGCGGAACACCACGGTGGAAGGCGTTCCGGGTATCAGTACCACTTCGCAGGTGGCACCGGAGCCGTCCAGCGTGCGGTGCAGGTAGGGCGCGCCGAGGCGGTCGTGGTCGCCAGGCGTACGGTCATGGTCGTCGGGCGTACCGGCAGCCACGGTGACGGTGGGAGGTGTTCCGCTGTCCACCCAGCGGCGGCCCCGGCGCATCAGCCGCATCCCGGGCGATGCCGCGGCGGCGACGGCCACCGCCTTGGCGAGGGCTTCGGCAGGCAGGTCGCCGTTGCCCTCCACCACGTGGACCACGCAGTGCCCCGGTCTCATGCCCAGGAACACCCATTCCATAGGGGATACGGCGCGGGTGTAGGGCCGGGAGCCGGCGGGGCCGGTGTGAGCGGTGACGTCGAGCGGCCCGGATGCGGAGCCGCTGTTGCGTTGATTTCTCAAGATTGATCGCAATCGTTGTGGCGTTACATCGACTCTCGCCGTGGGAGTCGCCGGCTTTCCGGCGGGCTCTCCGCCCGGCGAGTTCCGCACCGGTGGTGCGGCCGGGATTTCGGCGCGGTTCACCGCGCATGGTGCGGGGCGGGCTGGGCAGTGGGCCGGGCCCTGCCGCGGAATGGCTGCCCTGGTTCTTCGGCTGAGCTCGGTGGCCACCCCTCTGACCGGGAAGGCCGCCCGTCCGCCCCGGTGCGAGCCGTCAGCTCTGGCCGGCGCTCCGGCCGTTGCTCCGATCGCTGCTCCGATGGCTGCTCCGGCCCTGCGCGGGCGCGGCCGCCAGGACAGTGGCCTCCCGGGGCCCGGCGCCGGTGCTGGCGGCGGCCGTGGCCGGGGTGTCGTTCGGCGCGGCGTCAATGACCGGGACCTCGGATGAGCAACCGTCGGCGGACGGAGAGCCGACGACGTCCTGGGCGTCGGCCTCAGCCCGGTCCGGCTTCGCCTCCAGGGACGGGGGAGGGGCGCTTGCCGGGAGGTGGCGCATCAGGCGACCCCCCAGCAGTGCCGCGCCGACCATGAAGACCAGGCCGGCCAGCGCCGCCAGATGCATCCCGTCCGCGAACGCCGCCCGGGAGGCGGCGGCCAGCTCGTTGCGGGCCAGGTCCGGCAGCCGTGCTGCCACGGCGACCGCGCCGCCGAGCGTGTCACGCGCGGCGTCCGCCGCCTCCCTCGGCAGTCCGGACGGCATCGAGCCGGTCAACTGCGACCTGTAGACCGCCGCGCCGACCGCGCCGAGCACGGCGATCCCCAGCGAACTGCCCAGCTCGGTGGCGGTCTCCGAGGTCGCGGCGGCGGCACCGGCCCGCTCGGCCGGAGCAGCCGAGATCGCCAGGTCGGCGGTGAGCGTCATGGTCCCGACCGTGCCCGCGCACAGCACACCGGCCGCGGTGAGCACCAGCGCCACCGGGGAGCCGGGTCCCACCAGGGTCATCAGCCCGAAGCCGAGCGCACCCACCAGCAGTCCGCCGGCCATCTGATGGGCAGGGCGGACCCTGCCGGAGAGCACCGAGGACAGGCCGACCGCCACCCCCACCCCGGCACTCGGCACCAGAGACCAGAGCGACGCCGCGAGCGGGCTCATGCCCTTGATCAGTTGCAGGTACTGCGAGGTGAAGAGGGTGAAACCCATCATGGCGAACATGGCGACCGTATTGACGGTGAGCGCACCGCTGAAGGTCCTGATCCTGAAGAGGCCCAGGTCGATGAGCGGATGTGCCGCCGTACGCTGGCGCCGGACGAAGAGGGCACCCAGCACCAGGCCGGCGACCAGGATCAGCGCCGGAGCCGGGCTCCAGCCCTCGATCGCCAGCGTCTTGACGCCGTAGACGACGGGCAGGACCGTCGCCAGCGAGAGCCCGGCGCCCAGCAGGTCGAAGCGGCCGTCGCGGGGGGCGCGGTACTCGGGGAGCAGGAACGGGCCCGCGAGCAGCAGCAGCGCCATGACCGGTATGGAGAGCAGGAATGTCGATCCCCACCAGAAGTGGTTCAGCAGCAGCCCGCCGGCCACCGGCCCCAGTGTGGCACCGGCGGTGCTCGCGGCGGTCCAGGCGGTGATGGCGGTCTGCCGTTGCCTGGGGTCGTGGAACATGTTGCGGATCAGCGCGAGCGTGGAGGGCATCAGGGTGGCGCCGGTGATGCCCAGCAGCGCGCGGGCCGCGATCAGCTGGGTAACCCCGTGGGAGTACGCGCCCAGCAGGGAGGCCGCGGCGAACCCGGCCGCGCCGTAGAGCAGGAGCCGTCGGCGGCCGATGCGGTCTCCGAAGGCCCCCATCGGGATCAGCAGCCCGGCCAGCAGGAACGAGTAGCTGTCCATGATCCACAGCTGCTGGGTGCCGCTGGGCTGCAGGTCGCTGCTGATGAACGGCACGGCGAAGAACAGCACACCCATGTCCATCGAAAGGACCAGGGTGGGAAGCAGGAGGACGAAGAGCCCCGTCCAGGTACGACGATCGGCGAGGCCGTTTGGGGCGGCGGTCATGGAGGCGACGGTACGTATGTTCCATATGGCTGCATAGGAAGAACGTCCAACTCCATGGCGTAGGAGCATCGTTTAGGGGGGATTAGGGGGGCCGGTTACGGCTTGGTGCGTTCGTGCGGCTACGCAGCGTTGGCCGACTGGCCAGTTCCGTCTTGCTGCCCGTCGCCAACCTTGAGCACACATCACGCCCCCCCCAGCCGGTCCCAGCCGGTCCCGGTCGTGCCTGCCGTCGGCCTGGCCGGACTACCCCCGCGGGCGCGGGGGTGGCCTCCGGATGACGGGGAGCTCGCTCGCGCTGTGGCGCTGTTCCTTGTTTCAGAACGGCGGGTTGATCGCCGAGGAGTGGTTCACTGATGTCTCCTCCACTCCGAGCTTGTCCAGCCGTGACCGGATCGCGCTCGGCTGTCGCGCGAACCGCTCAGCGAGAGCCTCGATGCTGTCGCCGGCGGCACGTCTTTCCAGGAGGAGTTTTTCGTCCTCCTCCGACCAGCGCTGATAGGCGTTCCCGTATTGCTTCCTGATCTCCTCGACCGCATAGGCGCGAGAATCCGGTGGGGAGGCCGAGGGAAGCTCAACTGCACTGAGGTAACCGACCGGGAAGGTGCCGACCTCGGTTCCCTCGAGCCAGAGCGTGACCGCGCCTTCTGCGAAGGTCAGTACGTCTGCCCTGAGTTCCACGACCTTGCGCATGACATCCGGGTCCGCCGGGTCGAGCACGAAATCGGTGAACGTTAAACGGACTTGATGGTTGGGTATGGCGGTCATGAGCCGATCATGCCCAGCATGCGGCAGCAGAACAAGCGCAATCGATTCTACGTGCGCGACCCCTTGAGGCAGGCAACTGCGGGACCTGCGGATGCCCACTGGCGTGGTCGGCCACGGTTGCCTGTTGCGGGGGAGGGTCCCGCGATCAGATGTGGAGTTCGGGCGGGAAGCCGGTCCAGCGTAGTTCTGCGGGTAGGTGCCGCATGTCGTTGTAGAACAGCACGGAGGACGGCTTGCCGGGTGCGTAGCGGATGACCGTCAGAGCTGCGTTGCCGTGGTTGAGACCCATCCAGCGCCACTCGGGCGCGTCGAGGGCGGCTCGGATCAGCCAGCCGATGAGAAAGTTGTGTGTGACGACCAGTTCATGGCGGGGGCGATCCCCGTCGACCGGACCGGTGAATTCTGCGAGTGCTTCCCGGGCCAGCGCTGGACCACGGTTACGCTCCTCTTCCGGAACCTGAGCGAGGAAGCTGAGCATGGCGTCGGCTGAATCCGGCGGCAGCTCCGTCTCCGTAGGCAGGTAGGGGATGTAGTCGCCGGCCGGTTCCGACTGGTGCAGGGGGACGGCGTCAAGCTGTGTGCTGATCAGCCGGGCCGTCTGCTGCGCCCGGGGCAGTGGCCCGTGGTGCACAGCCGAAAGCGGGGTGTTCCGGAGTCGTTCGCCGAGCAGAACGGCTTGGCGCCGGCCGCGTTCCGTCAGGGTCGTCTCATCCGCAGACGCTTCACCGTGCCGAGCGAGGTAGAGGAATCGAGCGGCTGTGTTGGTCATGGTCCGGGTCTCCGTCGCCATCCGTGATCTTGTATGCCAGGGATGGACGCTGAGCTCTATGTGCGTAGTTCCGCCGCGGCTGCTCTGTTTCGGAGCGGCGTCGGTTCGGATGTCTGGGGTCTCCGGGGCTGTCCGGCTGCCGGTACTGTCCGGACACGGAGACAGGGCAAGTCCGTGCACCTCGCTTGTGCGTGGCGACCGGGACCGGGACCGGGACCGGGGCCCGGACGGCGATGCGCGGTCCCTCGAAAGGGTTAATGTGAAGGTTAAATCCATTCCCCGTGGTGAGGGTAAAGGTTGATAGGGTCCGGGGTGGAGGATGGAGGGACATGGCAACCGAGGAAGAGCTGTTCGCGTCCGTCGACGCCCTGCTGGCGGAGGAGCCGCAGCTGCCGCCCCCGGCGGAGCGGGCCCGGCTGCGCGAGGCCGCCGGTATCACCCAGGCCCGCCTTGCGCAGGCTTTGCGGTCGACGACGCAGACGGTGAAGAACTGGGAGAACGGCCGGAGCGAGCCGAAGCCGCCGCGCCTGGAGGCGTACCAGCGGCTGCTTCAGGGCTGGGCGGAGAAGTACCCGAAGCACGGCACCACCCCGACCTCAACCCCTGCCTCTGTGCCTGCCCCGGCGGCGGCGCCGAACCCGCGGCCGGTCCCCGGGACGTCCACCGCCCCGGCTACCCCTGCTACTCCCGCTACCCCCGCTACCCCCGAGACCGAGACAGCACCACAGTCTCCCGGCAACGGCAACGGCAACGGGAGCGGCACCGGTATCACCCCCGTCACCCCGCCCGCGCCGGAACCGGAACGCCCGGCCACCGCCCGCCCGGAGACGTCGCGCCGTCCGGTGAGAAAGCCTGCTGCCCAGGCCGCCGGCACTGACCCGCGCTTCCCGCACGGTCCCCTCGCTGTCCTGGACGGCGACGGTCGCGCCTACGGTGTGGACGGCCTCGTGCTGGACTGCCCGGCGTCCACTGTCCCGCAGTTGGTGGAGTGGGCACTGGCCGAGTCGGGTCTCGGGGCCCCGCGCCTGCACCGCAACGGCAAGGATGCCGACCCGCTGATCGTTCTCACTGCGGCCGCCGCGGTGAAACTCGGGCTCCCGGAGCGGCTGGAGGGCCCTGAGCAGCGCCGCTCCCTGCGCCTGGACGACGAGCATCCCGTGGTCAGGCAGATCACCCGGGCGAAGTGGAAGCTCACCCAGCGCGGGTTCGGTCCCTGGGCCCGGATCTACCGCCCCGCCCAGGCCGGGCAGCGCCAGTGCGTACAGCTCGCCATCCTCTCCTGGGACGCACTCGACACCCGATCGTGGCCGGGCATCACACAGAGGGAAGCGGCCGACATCGCCCACGCCCTCGGCATCTACGCAAACCGGGTCATCACCCCGCGCGGCAGCACAGCCGTCTCCGGGCTGGAACTCATGACAGCACTGCGCCCACCGACCCGGGCCGTGCAGGACCGCAGCACCGGCAACTGGGTCGCGGGCCACAACCCCGGCAGTCTCGGGACCGAGCCGGTGGACCCGGCGCCGCCGGAGGCCACCCCCGAGCACCCCGTGGTCGTGGGCAGCGGCTGGACCGGTGGCTTCCTGGACGAGGAGGCGTACCAGTGGGTGCGCAACATCGATCTGCTCTCGGATGAGGAGTGCCTGCTGCCGTTCGCGGTCGGCCTGGACCTGAACACGGCCTTCCTCGCCGCGGCCGCCCGGCTCACCGTGGGCCTGTCCGGCCCCGAGCACTTCGTGAACCCGCCCTTCAATCCGAAGATCCCCGGATCCTGGCTGGTGGACCTGTCCCGCATCGAGCTGGACCCCCGCCTGCCCAGCCCGTTCACGCCGACCGGGGAACGACCGACGGGCCCGGCCTGGTACCAGACGCACACCGTCGCCTACGCCCAGGAGCTCGGCTGCAACGTCGCCCCGATCGAGGCGTACCTGCGGCGGGAGACCGGCGCCTACCTCGACCCCTGGCACGACCGCCTCAAGACCGCCTACATCGACACCCTCGCCGATCTCGGCGTCACCAAGGACCTGGACGACCAAGCGTTCCTGGCCGCGATGGAGCGGCACAAGCAGAACGACCCGGGCCTGGTAGCCGTCCTCTCCGCCATCAAGGCCACGATCAAGGGCGGCGTGGGCAAGCTGCGCGAGCGCCCGCAGGGCCGTCACTACAGGGAAGGCGAGAGGTGGCCGGCCTTGGAGCGTCCGACCTGGCGCCCGGACATCCGCGCCGCCGTCATCTCCAAGGCGCGGGTCAACATGCACCGCAAGCTGCTCAACATGGCCCGGATGACGGGCTTGTATCCGCTGGCCGTGCTGTCCGACTGCGTCGTCTACCCCAGCCCGGGCCGCTCGCCGCTGGACTTCCTGCCGTACAGCGCCTCCGGCAAGCCGCAGCCCGGCGCGTTCCGCCTCGGGCCGACCCCGGGTCTGGCGAAGGTGGAGGGCGTGCAGGAGATGTCCTGGGCGGTCGACCTGATGGAGCAGGGCTTCAACCCGGCCCGCCACATCAAGGGCGACGGCCACGACGCATCGCTGGACGAGGGGGAGTAGGCCGTGGGAGACATCGATGAGGCCATCGAGCGCGCCGACCAGGAGGCGTTCACCCGCGAGCCGCCCAAATCCGTCCAGGCTCGCGTGAATTTCCTGATCAGGCAGCTCAAGACGACCAAGGCCGTCGCCCGGGAGCTCGGGGTCACCCAGCGGTCGGTGGAGCGCTACCGCACCGGCGAGCGCAAGAATCCGCCGAAGCCCATCGTCGACCGCATGGACGCGGCCGTCCGCGCCCGCTGGCAGCCGCAGGTCCGCAAACGGCGCCGCCGCAAGGCCGCCACCGCCACCGGCATCACGGTCGAGACCCGGGCGCAGTTCGGCTACACCGCACCGATCGGCACGACCGACGACGGCCGCTTCCGCCGCCTGACCGTCCACCTTCCCCCGGCCTATGCGCAGCGCCTCTTCGACGCCAAGCAGCAAGGAGCAGGCGACCAGCGGTTGCGCGAGATCGTCGCCGAGGGACTGCAAGAGGTGTACTTCAAGGACGGCGGTCGCCGCGCCGGCGACCTTGAAGTCGCGTTCACGAATATCGACTATTTCGACGTCTCGTTCTGACCGCACCGGGCCTTTGCAGCTGGTCTTTGACCCTTGAGGCATCGATGCCGGATCGGATTCAGCGAGGCGTGGAACACCGGACCTGTCTGATCGAGCTTGTCGCAACCGGTTGAACCGGTCGAACCGGGCGGACGGCTCGCCTGTCCCGAGCACCTGATTCGACGATCTGTACCACAGTGCCCCGATAGGTCGGGGGCGATTCCTCGTCTTGGCCCATGGGGACAGGGCCAGGGACCAGGGGCCAGGATGAGGACACCTTCGCGGTCGCTCAGTCGAGACAGAACTCGTTGCCCTCGATGTCCTGCATCACGAGGCACGACTCGTCGTACTCATCGGCAAGCAGTAGCCGTACGCGTACAGCGCCGAGCGCGACCAGCCGTGCGCATTCGGCCTCAAGTGCGGCGAGGCGCTCTTCACCCACGAGCCCGGTGCCGACCCGCACGTCGAGGTGCAGCCGATTCTTGACGACTTTGCCTTCGGGAACGTGCTGGAAGAACAGTCGCGGGCCCACACCTGAGGGATCGATGCATGCGAACGCTGAACCCTGACGTTCAGGCGGCAGTGCGCGATTGAAATCGTCCCAGGTGGCAAACCCCTCCGGTGGCGGCGGTACGACGTACCCCAACACCTCGCACCAGAAACGAGCGACGCGCTCAGGTTCTGCGCAGTCGAAGGTGACTTGGAACTGCTTGATCGACGCCATCGTTCCACCATAGTGGCGCGTGCTGTTCGCCGGGACCCGTGGGTGTCATCGCCGCGGCGGGAACCCGGTCACACGTCGCCGAGGAACCCGGGATCAGACGGCCCCACCTGCTGGGCGAAGTCCGCTGCGATTCCGATGACCTCGCCCATCGGCACAGGGCGTCGGCTCGTCGCCGCGAGATCGCCATGGGCCTCCTCGGACCACAGGAACGGATGTAGGGAAATGCCCTGTGAGAAGGCCAGGGCTGCAGCCTCCTCACGCCAGCCGGACCCATCCTGCCTCCAGGGTCTTACTTGTCCATGTTCAGCCCGATCGCCACCATCACGCCGAGCACCACGATGACGAGGCCCACGATCCAGGCCAGGCAGCCGGCGGTCGTCTTCACCGTCTTTCGTGCTTCCGCCCGACGGCCCAGTTCCTCCGGTGTCACGGCCGGCCCGAAGGCCCGCCACAGTGCGCGGACGGACCAGAAGGGGCTCATGGCGATTCCGTAGACCAGCAGGCAGAGGTAGTAGAGCAGCTCCAGGAACTGGGCGATGAACGCAACGGCCGCCAGAAAGGGAAGCAGCAGCAGGCCGACCAGCAGGCCCTTGTCGTCGAGGACCCTGCCGAGCTGCGGCTTGGGTATACGACGTCGAGGTCGGTGCACACCAGTCCTCGCGTCAGTGGCTGAGGGGAGGTCCGTGGTTGGTGCGGTGGCTGGTGGTGCTGGGTACATGTGCTGCTGATCCATAGCGGGCGAGCCTACCCGGCCGTCCGCTCCGCTCCTTGACCATCACAAGGACCCTGGGGGCAGCGCTGACCTGCCTGGTCCGGGTGGCGGCGGTCTCGGCGCCCTGGTGGGCGATTTGCAGTGTGCCGACGCCGACCGAGGCACTGGAGGCGCTCGTGGCAGTCAGCTATGACCGGACGCAGCCCGGTAGACGAGAGCGTGGCGGACGTCGCACGTCGCAAAGGCTGGGCGGAGTGATCACTGGCTGTGCTCCAGGACGACCCTTTGGAGCTCAGCTGCGGAGTCAGCGGCGAGCCGGTAGATGCCCTGGAGGCTCGCCGACCTCATGAGTCGTCCTTCATCAACATGCTTGAGCTTGCGCTCGCCCCGGCGCGAGGTGAAGGTCAGACGCTCCAGGACGTCGGCAGGGACGACTGCACTGAAAGTCAGGGGAGAGCCTGGCGGCCCGAGAAGCACTTCCGTCACACAGCCGGCCTTCAGCAGCCGCCAGTCCAGAAGCTTCGTGTAGTCGTCATCATGGAGCTCCGACCCGGCATGCTCGTACGGGATGATCCGCGACACTTCCATCGCTCCCAGGACGTGGAGACGTGTGCGGAAAGCCCGGACGGGATAGATCGTGTCACCGGGCTGAACACCTGCACGCTGGAAGCTCGGGAGCGACTGGTGCGGACCGCCGAACAGCATCGTCAGGCGCTGTCCGGCGTACCCGGATCGCTCAAGCTCTCGGCAGAGATCGTTGGTCCACAGGGCCGTGTAGGAGTTTGGCATGGCAGAACCGTAGACGCCCCCGCTGACAGTGCCCCTGTGCCCGCGGATGGCCGGGGTCGGGGGACACCGGCTCCTCGTCATCCGAGGCCGGCTCGACCGGGCCTCATCGCGCTGACCACCGGGGATGACCGGCCTGAGGACCTCGTCGCCGATCCCCGGGACACGGGCGCCGGGAACTACTTGGCCGCCCCGGAGCAGTTGGACGCCTGGTACCGGACCCACTGGACCTTCCGAGCAGAGGGCGAACCCTTCGACGCCGCCGGGACGGTGGACGGCTGGATCAAGGGCATCTACACGGGCAACAGCTATGGCTTCATCGCACACAGCGGCATTCTGTCCGAGGAGAAGAGCCCCGGCGGGGTGCACCTGTACACGGTCAAGGCAGGCATCGACGGTGTCACCGACCTCGAACAACACCGCACCGACCTGCTGCCCAAGCCGTAGCCGAGACCCTGGGGCCGGGCTCGTGGGCTCAAGCCGCAGCGGGGGAGGAGGCCTCCGCGCAGCGCGCTCGCAGACAGCCGGCACGGGTTCCGGCACTGAAGGACACGGCGTCGACGAGCGTCACAACAGAGGACTTGGCGAATGGCGCCGGCAGCGTCATGTCCAGCAACGTGCCGCCCGTCCGCGGTTGCTGCCGCTTGGCCGGCGGTAGACCGCCGATTGTTGCTGCGCCCCCTCCATCGCTGCCCGGGCCGGGTCGATGCCGGCTGTACCGGGCGTGGTTGGGGGCGCCGACCGTCAGCGGCAGGGCCGCAGCCCGCGGCAGCGGGAGTCCGACCAGCGTCCAACGCACGTAATCTCTTCCCGTGTCTGCACCCCGCCTGCATCGTGTCGCCGTCCTTGTACTCGAGGGTGCGAAGCCGCTCGATGTCGGAATTCCTGCGCAGGTTTTCCCGACCCGCGCGAGCATGCCGTACGAAGTGCGGGTGTGCGGGGCGACACCCGGTCCCGTGGCCGGCGGCGACGGCCTCGCGTACTACGTCGCCCACGGCCTCGACGCACTTGCGTGGGCCGACATCGTCTTCGTCCCCGGCTACCGGTTCCCGGACCGCGACGACCCGCCGCAGGCTGTCGTCGAAGCGCTGATCGCCGCTCACGACCGGGGCGCGCGGCTCGCCGCCATCTCGACGGGCGCCTTCGCGCTCGCCGCCACGGGTCTGCTCGACGGCAGGCGCGCCACGACGCACTGGCACTACACGCGGGCACTCGTGGCCAGGCATCCGCTCGTCCAGGTCGACGAGAACGTGCTGTTCGTCGACGAGGGCAGCGTGCTCACCTCGGCCGGCGCCGCCTCCGGCATCGACTTGTGCCTGCACATCCTGCGCGGCGACATGGGAGTGGCCGCGTCCAACCATGCGGCCCGGCGTCTGGTTGCGGCGCCCTATCGCAGCGGCGGCCAGGCCCAGTACGTGCCGCGCAGCGTCCCCGAACCGCTCGGCGAGCGGTTCGCCGCCACCCGCGAGTGGGCGCTGCACCGGCTCGGCGAGCCCCTCACCCTCGACACACTGGCGCGGCAGGCGGGAGTCTCGCCGCGCACGTTCTCCCGGCGCTTCGTCGAGGAGACCGGCTACACGCCGATGCAGTGGGTGATGCGCGCCCGCATCGACCTGGCCCGCGAACTGCTCGAGCGTTCGCAGCGCGGCGTCGAACAGATCGCCGCCGACATCGGGCTCGGCACCGGCGCGAACCTGCGCCTGCACTTCCAGCGCATCCTCGGCACCACACCGAGCGAGTACCGGCGCACCTTCACCCGGGGCGAATAACACGCCCGGCACCGCGTGGCGAGATCCTTTTGAACCGTGGCGATACCGCCACTGTCAGCGGCGCCGGCCGCGGACGAGCATGGTGGCGAAGGGAAGGGACATCACTCATGACTCGCATCGCCATCAACGGATTCGGCCGCATCGGACGCAATGTGCTGCGCGCACTGCTGGAGCGCGACAGCGCCCTCGAGGTCGTCGCCGTCAACGACCTGACGGAGCCCGCCACTCTCGCCCGGCTGCTCGCCTACGACAGCACGGCCGGCCGGCTGGGGCGCCCGGTGACCGTCGACGGGGACGCTCTCGTCGTCGACGGCCGCCGGATCAGGGTGCTGGCCGAGCGCGAACCGGCTCAGCTGCCGTGGGCCGAACTCGGTATCGACGTCGTCCTGGAAGCCACCGGCCGCTTCACCTCGGCCAAGGCCGCCCGGGCCCACCTCGACGCGGGCGCGAAGAAGGTACTCGTCAGCGCGCCGTCGGACGGCGCCGACGTCACGCTCGCGTTCGGGGTCAACACCGACGCCTACGACCCGGCCGTGCACACGATCGTCTCGAACGCCTCCTGCACCACCAACGCGCTCGCGCCGCTGGCCGCGGTCCTCGACGAACTCGCCGGTATCGAGCACGGGTTCATGACGACGGTGCACGCCTACACGCAGGAGCAGAACCTGCAGGACGGTCCGCACCGCGACGCCCGTCGCGCCCGGGCCGCCGGCGTCAACATCGTGCCGACCACGACCGGCGCCGCCAAGGCGATCGGCCTGGTGCTGCCGAACCTCGACGGCAAGCTGTCGGGCGACTCGATCCGTGTGCCGGTGCCGGTGGGCTCGATCGTCGAACTCAACACGACCGTCGCCCGCGACGTGACGCGCGACGACGTGCTGGCGGCGTACCGCGCCGCAGCGGAGGGGCCGCTCGCCGGCGTCCTCGAGTACTCGGACGACCCGCTCGTGTCGTCCGACATCACGGGCAATCCCGCCTCGTCGATCTTCGACTCGGCCCTCACCCGCGTCGAAGGCCGCCATGTCAAGGTGGTCGCGTGGTACGACAACGAGTGGGGCTTCTCGAACCGCGTGATCGACACGCTCGAACTCCTCGCCACCCGCTGACCGGACGCCGGGGGTGATGTCCCGCCTCCGGCGACCGCACCGGCCAGCACTACCTTTGAAATTTAATGAAATGGATCAGCTGGGAAGCCGCGGGTAGGCTGAAATGCTTTTCAGGGGTTCGTAACCCAGGATTTGACTGCAAAAACCTGGAAGTCTCCCTCGAGGCTGTTGGCGACCAATTCGGTCATCTTGAGCAGGGTATGGAAGTATCTGCACGCCTCGGGAAAGTTCGACGGGTAGCTCAGCTGGGACAGATGCCGGCGCAGTTGAGGCACCCCCTCGGTGACAACGCGTCGACGGTGAGCGTCGAGGCTCCCGTCGTTTGAGAGGTACGTCGAGATGCACCCGGCCAGCCACGTGTCCAGCTCGGCCAGGACGCTCTTGTCCTCGCGCGGCATGTCGGGAAACGGTGCCCGGGCGAATTCGGTCCACAGCCGCCCGACCTCTCCGAGCATCACGGCCCTGCCCTGGGGGCCGGGCCACCGGGGCCCGTACACGTAACGCACCTGCGCCCGTGGCGGGGTGCGCCGGTGCCGGGCCTTCTCCCCGCGTCGGTGCTCAGCGAACGCCTCGGTCTCCCGAATCCATACTGCCCGGCTGGCCTCCAGTATCTCCAGAGCGCGCAGCAGCGCCCCTTCGTCGTTGCGCAGGTCCCCCGCCGTGCCGAGGTGGGCCCAGGTGCCGTGGAAGCCGAGCGGGCAGTAGAGCCCCACAACGTCCCGCAGGGCACGGTGGCGGCGGACGAGAGGGAGACTGCGGTCACGGACGCGCTTGGCATGTACGGAGAAGCTCACACGCTGATCATCCCCCAGGTCCTGGGCATAGCTTTACCCGGGAGTATCCGGAAGGCGGCATTCGTCTGATCCTGTGCTCCGGTGTGCGTCGGCGCCGGCGCGATATCGACGTCAGCCTCGCCTGCCGCGCCTCCACTGACCCAGCGAAAGGAACTGCCCGATGAAGGTCCTCGGTTTCCACGAAGAGACCTGGCCGGCAACCCCTGGCTCCGTGGGCAGCACCACGTATCACCTTGCTCTGCCGGACGAGTTCGTAGGCCGGGCCCGTGCAGCGGGCTTCCAGGTGCCCGCAGTCGGGCAGGAGCGCCTCGTGGAGCTTACGGACGAGGTGCAGGCACTCCGGTCGACGACGTAGGCGCGGTAGATGCGATGCGGCGCCCCTAATGCGTCCTACCGTGGGAGGCTGAGGAGTGCGTCGGCAGTCACCACACCACGCGCATCGAGTGAGGCACGTCGCCGTCGGTGGTGGATCCGTCGGGAGCGGCGCCCAGTGAACCGGTCGTTCATCCGAGAGTAACGGCCCGGCGGGCTGGTTGATTTCCGGGCAGAAGGCAGCGTTGAAGAGGCGACCGACCCCGTACGCCCGCCCGCCCGGCCGAGTCGTTGTGGCGGCGACCGGGTGTTCAGTGGCCCAGCGCGGCGCGCAGGGTGATCCCGTGGCGGATGCGCAGGCGGCGCACCTCCCAGACCGAGAGCGCGGTCACGGACAGGGGGCCGCCGAGCATGAACGTGTAGAGCACTTCCGGTGGCGCGGCGACGTCGGGACCGTTGAACATCTGGAATGCGAAGAGCGACCAGACCAGCAGCGGTGAGATGAGCGCCGGGAGCAGTTGGTGCACGTCCCTGGCCAGGAAGCATGTGAAGACGCAGAGGTAGGTGGCCAGGAGTGTGTAGACGCTCGAGCCGAGGAGTACGGCGAGGGCCGCGAGCCAGCCGATGGCCAGGGTCAGGAAGGCCAGCACGGTGCAGATGATTCCGGGGCCGGTGACAGTGGAGAAGATGTCCTTCAGGTCCTCCCCGTCGATGAGGTCACCCTTGAGGGTCTCGACGGACAGCCAGATGCAGAGGGGGCCCGCGGCCAGCAGGAGGGCGGCCGAGATCGGCCCGCGCAGGCGCCCGGCGAAGTCACGCCGCCTGTCAGGGGTGCTCGCGACGAGGAAGGCGGTGATGCCGATGATGCTTCCCACCGCCAGGATGCCGCAGGAGAAGGCCAGTTCGAGGAGCTTGCCGAGGACGAATTTCTGCCCGCCACCGCTCAGCGGATAGGCCGCGACCAGCCAGACGGCGGCGGCCAGGCCGAGTATCGTACGCGCGAGCTGCATCCCGACGATGAGCTTGTCCTCTACGCGATCGGCCGTGGGGGTATGCGCGCGACCTGCCCAGGAGCGGAAGAACACCTTCAGCGCACCGCTGGGGGCCGCACCGTTGCCGTATGTCGTTCTGGACCCGCTCACTTACTCTCTCCCCGTGACGCGTGCGTTCCCTGCGTTCCGTGGGTCACGCGCATGCCGCCACGAACGTCGAACACTTTATCGGGTCGCGTCAGGGGCTCTGCGCTGCAAGGCTCCCGAGGTTCTGCCTCGCCGACGTCTTCGACTCCGTCCCCGGCTACCGTCGGACCGCTCCCGAACGACCCGTAGGCTCCTGCGTAGTGGCGGTATGAGGGCGCCACGGGGTGGGCGGCTGGGCCGGGGCGTCACTCGAATCCGTGGCCGACCGTCCTTGGGGGAGCTGAGCTCAGGGCAGGCTGGCAGGAGGGGAGGGGGCGTGACCGGCCAGGAACTGTCGACGCAGTTGTGCAGAACCCACTCACTCCGCTCCGCGGCAGCGGCTCAGCCCGGCTGCCCGGGACGCTGCCGAGGGCGGCGGAGGCGGGGATTGGCAGCCGCCGACAATCACCGAGCTCTCTGTGGAGGGATTTCGCCCCCGGCCGGAGCTTGGGAGCGGGCGAGTGTCCCGCTCGTCGGTGGGCCGGAGTGGGGATCGGCCTCGCCGACGGGTCGTCCTGCCCGCCGCGCTCGGCCTCGGCTGTTGGCTCCGGGGTCATGCGGTGACGGGCAGGCAGACAGGCAGGCAGACGGACAGGCCGGCAGACTGGGGAGGAAGGACGCTGGGTTATCTGCGGGTTGCGGTGTCGGAGGGCAGTTCGGCGAAGCGGTCGCGGTAGTCGCCGGCGAAGCGGCCGAGGTGGGAGATGCCCCACCGGTAGGCGATCGTGCCGATGGGGTCGCTGGAGGCGAGGATGTCTTCCCGGATCCGGTCGAGTCGCAGGTTGCGGACGTACGACATGGGCGGGAGGCCGAGCCGGTCGCGGAATACGGAGGTGAGGGTCCGCGGGCTGCAGCCTGCGGCACCGGCGATGCCGTCGAGGGTGATGTGCTCGGCGAGGTTCGCTTCGACGAACGCGAGGGCTGCCCGTAAGTGGGGCGGGTAACCGGGTTGCGGATTGTCGTGGAGCTCGCTGGTGTGTGAGTGCGGCTGGGCCAGGAGCAGGGCAGTGACGAGGCAACGCAGCTGGCTGCGCTGCAACTCCGCGTGCTGGAACAGGGGGTCCGGTGAGTCCAGCTGTTCGAGGAGGGAACGGATCAGCAGCTGCACCGTCCGGCCCTTGGGGTCGGCCAGGTCGAGGGCGAAATCGAAGCGCACGGTGGACACCGGCGGATGTCCGGTCAGCGTGGCGAATTCCTGGTCGACCAGGGCGGCGTCGATCCGCAGGCCCAGGAACCGTGTCCTGCGGCCGGGCAGGGGCCGCAGTTCCTGGGTGTCTCCGGGGTTGGCGACTCCGGCCGTCGCTTCGTCGAGGGTTGCCTGCAGGTCGCCGCGCGATGCCGTGATGGCTCCGGAGAGGCCGACGTTGATGAAGTAGGAGCCGCGGTTGCGGCCCTGGGCCGAGGTGACGCTTACATCGAGTGGTGAGGCGAAGTAGCCCACCGCGAAGTCGCGTGCGGCGATGCCGCGCAGTTCGTGGTCGCCACCGCGCAGTTCGTCCAGGGGCGATGTGGCGATGGAGCCGCCGAACAGGCGGGTGGTGGCGTTGAGCAGGTCGGCGGGGTTCTGGGACCTGGTGATGAGGTGGTTGCGCAGCGGTGTCGGCACGATGGTGGGGTCACCTCCTCAGGGGCCCATTGTCAGCCAGGGCGGGTCTCGGCGGGTTGCGTCGCGGGCGTACACATCAGGCTGTACGCCGTGGCGCCGCGGATTTCTCCTACGGACTGCCGCCGCCGGGCGAGGCGTCGGTGAAGCGCGCTTGGCCCGTCAGCGTCAGGCGGGTGCTCATCACCCCTGCTGGGGTGTAGGTGAGCGGGCCGGTGCAGAGCGCAGGCCGCGGTGAAGGCCTGTCCATCGGGCCGGCGGGCCTTGCCCAGGCGGCCGCAGCTGGCAGCCGGCGCCTGGGGGGGCCTTGCCCCCAGTCGGCCCCCGGCTGATGACAAGCCGGGTGCGCAGAGGCTCCACGCGGTCTTCCGCTCACATCGGCGGGGCCGTGAACAGCCCCGGGTCGACGTCGTTGTGTGACTCGGCGGCGATGAACTCGTCCATCTCCTCGGCCGTGCCCCACTGGTCCGCGTTCGCGGGATCGCGCAGGTCGTAGAGGTGAGGGCGCCAGGTGTCCTCGTCCAGGATTTCCAGCTCGGTGGTGTACTCGACGGTGTTACCGGCCTGGTCGAGAAAGTAGCTGAAGGAGTTGTCACCGGCCCGGTGCCGCCCCGGCCCCCACAGCCGCTCGACGCCCAGGCGCCGCATCCGGCCCGTGCCGCGCATGAACTCATCGATTCCGCGCATCTCGAAGGAGGCGTGGTGGAAGGCCGCGTGCGGCCCGCGCACGATCCCGAAGCTGTGGTGAAAGGTGTTGCACCGCAGAAACCACATGATCTCGCCGCGGTCGCCCAGGCACATCGTGTCCGAGAGACGGAACCCCAGGTGCCTGATGTACCAGGCGACCGTGGCCTCGGGGGTGGGAGAGTTCACCAGCACGTGGGAGAGGCGTACGGGGATCGGCTCGCGGGCCTCGATCTTGCGGTGCCGGCGGGCGGAGACGTTGGCGGAGACCTCGACCACGCGGCCCTCGTTGTCGAAGAAGCGGACCGCGTAGCCGCCCCCTGGGGTGTCCAGCATTGTCGGCTCGTGGACCAGCCGCACGCCCTGAGTGATCAGCTGTGCCGCCAGGGTGTCGACGTCGTCAGCGCCGGCGGCGCCGAAGGCGATGAGGTCGGTGCGCTTGTGGGCGTCCTCGCGCAACCGCACCACGTACTGCTCCGGGGAGCCTTCGGCCGCCAGGAACGAGACACCGGTGTCGCCGGCGGCCTCTGTCAGCCCCCACAGCTCGGTGTAGAACCGGCGCTGCTCGGCGAAGTTGGGCATGGCGATATCGATGTGCCGCAGGTGGGTGATCAGACTGCTGTTGCTCATGGTGCACTCCCTTAAGCAGCGCAGCTGCGCAGCTGCTCTGCTGCACGGCTGCGTTGGCCAGCTCAGTCGTTCGGCCAGCCCAGTCGTTCGGTCGGCTCAGTCGTTCTGTCAGCCAGTCGAGGACGGTGGGCAGTACGGGTCCCTCGCCCATGTGGCCGCCGGGGAACATCCGGGCCGTCTTGGGGTCCCGTGGTCAAGGGCCAGGCAGAGGCCGGCCGAGGCGTTCTGCTGGTCGTCCTTGCCGTTGACCAGCAGCAGCGGGCAGCACGGCGTGTCCAGGATGCCCTGGTCGAGCAGGGACAGCTCAGGGCAGCGCTCGACGTAGTCCTCGAAGGTGCTGCCGCCGAAGATGCGGGCCCTGGCCGGCATCAGGTCCGTCAGGTAGGACGGCGGGCGCACCGCTCCCGCGGGCGGGCGTGCCACGAAGAACCGCAGCACTTTCCCCTCTACCGCACGCCCGAAGAAGGGCACCGCCACGTGCTGGATGGGCACGCGCTCCAGCGCGGACACTCGCCGAAGTACTCCACAGCCGGTCATACGCGCGGACCTTTGCCGGCTGCATTGGGGAGGGGTAACGGCCCAGGAACGCGAACTGGTACGCCTGCCACCAGTTCTCCAGGGCTTCCTCGCGGTCGCCGCTCTCCTCGGCCCGGCGCGCCCGGGTCGCGAAGTCTTCCGCCCCCGCCAGCCAGTGCCCGGCCCAGGACCGGGGATCGGTGCCCGGAAGCGTTTCGATGTGCCGCGCGGCGGCGTCGTGACCGATGGCGTTGAAAGGGTTCTTACGCTGCTCCAGGTGCTCGCGCAGCGCAGCCACGGCTGCGCCTCAGGAAGAGTTCGTGTCCGGGAACTTGCAGCGGGCATCTGTCTCTCCTCGTCCTCTCCTCGTCCGTTGCGCGATCGGCAGGCCGGACCGCCCTTCGCACCGGGTGGTTACGCGGGCCCGGCCATGAGCCAGTGGCAGGAATCGACCAGCGCATACGCCTCGTGGTGGCGCTGCGCCTGCTCCAGGCCGGCGATCACCATCGAGGTCTCCACGAGCGTCCGGCACCGCTGCGCGCGCCGGCTGACGAACGCCTGGAGCCCCGCGCCGACAGACTCGTGCCGCCCGATTTCCTGGGCCAGTACGAGCCCGTCCTCGATGGCCAGGGCGGCGCCACTGGCCATCTGCGGTGCGGGGGCATGCGCGGCGTCACCGATGACCACGCCGCTGCCCCGCCTCCAGGCGCCCTCCAGAAGCGCCGTCAGCACCGGGCGGCGCACGACCGATTCCGACTCGGCTACCAGGGGGCGGATCTCCGCCACCCGCCCCGGGAAGGCCTCCAGGAGTTGCTGCAGACGCGGGGCGAGTTCGGCATCGGGCAGGACACTCTGCTCCACGCCGTTCTCCGTCAGGAACACGTACGCCTGCCTGCCCGAGAGGGGCACGAGGCCGGCCGTGCCGGTCTTCCCTGCGAACTGATGGATCCCGGTGGCCCACGACGGGCGGGGCACCAGAGCCCGCCAGACCATCTGCCCGTGAAAGCCGAGCGAGGCCTCAAGCCTCAGCAGCCCCCGCACCGACGAACGGATCCCGTCCGCGCCCACCAGCAGCGCGACCCTTCGGACCGCCCCGTCCGACATCCGGACGCGGACCAGCTCCCCCTCCTGGTCCACCGCGGCAACGGTCACTTGGTGGCGTACCGCTACGCCGCACCGCTCGGCTTCCGCATAGAGGATGCGGTGCAGTACAGGACGCGCGATACCGACCACCGCCGGCCGCCGCGTACCGATCAGGCGCGGCAAGCGGACCTCCTCCGCGGGCACGCCGTTCACGTCCACGTGCGTGATCGTGCTCATGCCGTAACCCTCGGCTAGACATGCGGCCGCAAGCCCGAGCTCGTCCAGCGCGCGCAGCGAAGGGCCGGTCAGGCACAACCCCCATCCGGAAGGCGCCTCCGCCGGGCCGGCCTCGGCGATCTCAACCTGCCATCCGCCGCGCGCCAGGGCAGTGGCCGCTGTCAGACCCGCCACGCCTGCACCCACGATCACGGCCGTCCGCGCACCGCGATAGCTTCCCATGTACGCCTCCAGAGCGCCGATTTCTCCGAAACCGTAGGACGCGCCGGCGCTCCGCCCTATCCGGATCCGGCGACGGCTATCCGCTGTCGGCAAGCGGTCATCCGAGAAGACTCCGAGGGGAACTCCGAGAAGAACTCCGAGAAGAACACCGGAGCCGAACCTGCACCACCTCGTCACCGGGCAGTCCCGCCCGTGCCTGCTCCGGGAGCGCCGCGCGCACTGGTTCCCGCACTGACCTCGACCTGCCCGGATTGCCCGTATGGAATTCGTGCAGTGCGTATACCTGCGCGTGGCTGCCCGGTTGCGGCGTGGCCACTACTGGTCGAACGTGGCTGTACCGTTGCGCCCAGAGCGGCTTGCCATCACGCGCCGACCGACGCCCCGCGGTCACTCATCACAGCCTGACCAGCGACGAAACATGGTCAGCCATGCGTCACGGCTGACCATGCACGAGTCCGTTAGTGCACCCGGTACACCTGCCCCGTCTGTGCCCCCTCGATCGAGCGGACGTACGCCGTCGCGATGCGTGCCGCCGGGACGGGCTCCATGCCTGCGAAGAACGGACCGTAGGCGGGCAGGGATTCCTCTGCCACCGTCGGGCTGACGGCGTTGATCCGCTGCGGCGGGAGCTCGATCGCGGCAGCGCGCACGAACGCCTCGACCGCGCCGTTGGCGGCGGACGCGGCGGCCCCGGCCACGATCGGCTCCTGCGTGAGGATCCCGCTGACCAGCGTGAACGAGCCGGTCGCGGTCACGTGCCGGGCGCCCTGGCGGACGAGCTCCAACTGGCCGAGGGCCTTGCCGCGGAACGTCGCCGCGAAGTCGTCCGCGGCCAGTTCGGCCAGCGGCTTGAACACGGCGTCGCCCGCCGCGACGGCCACCGCGTCCAGCGGACCGGCCTGCGCGTACATCCGGGCGACGGCCTGCGGATCGGTGACGTCGCAGAGCAGGTCGCCGCCCGTGCGGCCCACGCCGATCACCTCGTGGCCGCGCTCCGCGAGCGTCTTGTGTACCGCGGAGCCCAGCGTGCCGCCCGCGCCGACCATAAGAATCCTCACAGCTCACCATCCAATGCCTGAAATAACCGATGCCCCGGGAAATACCGGGCGATCCCTGGGAGTGATTGCCCCAGGGAAGGAAGCCGGGCGAATCACCCGGCGCATCCGACGCTACGGATCGCGCTCCGCACCCGGAAATGCCATCTGGGCAGCGACTATGCTTCCCATGCATGGATGTGGAGCTGCGTCATCTCAAGGCCCTGGCCGCCATCGCCGAGGCGGGTACTGTCACCGCTGCGGCCGCTCTGCTGCACATGACGCAGCCCGCCCTCTCCCGCACGCTCGCCCAGCTGGAGGCCCGCGTGGGGGTAAGGCTGGTCGACCGCTCCTCCCGGCATCTGCACCTCACCCCGGCCGGGACCACCCTCCTCGGGCACGGGCGCGCCATCCTCGCCCACCTCGACGCGGCACTCGCCGACACCCGGGCCGTCGACCGGCCGCTGCGGCTCGGCTACACGTGCGCGGTCCTCGGGCAGCAGACCGTCCCCCTGCTGCGCTCATGGCGGCGGGCGCACCCGCACGCGCCGCTCGAAGTGGTCCGGCAGGACAACAGCACCGCGGGGCTGGCCACCGGCGACACCGACGTGGCGGTGCTCCGCACTGTCCCCGCCGACCCGCGCATCCGCACCGAGGCCCTCTACACCGAGGACCGCGTCGCCGCCCTGCCCGACGACCACCCGCTCGCGGCCCGCGACCGGGTGCGCCTGGCGGAGCTCACCGCCGGCCCGGGCCCGGCCCTCCCACTGGCCCTGTGGCCGGGCACCGGCACCGCCTCGGTCGGCCTGTGGCCCCCGGCACAGCGCCCGGACCGCACGGTCGAGGTGCGCAACGTCGACGAGTGGCTGAACCTCATCGCCACGGGCGGCGCGTTCGGCGTCGGCGCCGCGGGCACGGCGGAGAGCCACGGTCACCCGGGGGTGCGCTTCGTCCCGGTCGCCGACGCGCCCGCCGCCACGGTCTACCTCGCCCGCCCGGCCCACCCCACGCACCCGCGCACGCAAGAGTTCCTCGCAGCAGTGCGGGAGGTGGTCAGCGCCTGAGGACCATCCGGCGGGCGACGAACGGAGCGGCCCGCTACAGCATGAACGCCGGGCGCATGCTCGCCCCCGAGACCCACCCGCGCCGAAGCCCACCCATCACACCGGCCACGCCCATCTCGCCATCGGCGGCACGGCATGGGAGACACAGATCCTGTTCCTTTCCCCGACGCCGAAGTCCGCAAGCGGGGCCACCACCGGCCCGACCACCACCGCGAAACACCACGCCGCCGCTCTGCCGGTCCCGGGCCCGGTACAGCTGCAGGGGCCGGCCGACCACCTCAGCAGACCTTCCCGCCCACGCCCGCCACCGAGCCGGCACCGGCCGACGACACCGGCGGCTTCCTCACCGGCACCTGGGACACCACACCCGCACCGTCGGCTCCACCCACCGAATCAGCCGGCACCACCACAGCGGAGACCTCGCCGACACACTCCACCCCCGGTCGGCGACGACCAGACGACCAGACGACGACCAGACGATGGGGCCTGCGCGAAGCCCACGAACGAACACGACCTGCCGGACGTCACCCCCACCGCCCTGCGCTACGCCCGCGCCAACGACCGCCTTTTTCCCGGCCTGGGCCGGCAAACGCGGCGCGCCGGGCTCTCTACCGGGACGGCGACCTCAAGCCATGAGCCCGCAGTCGGCCCCGCACCGCCGTCGGCACCACGGACGTGAGCTGATCATCGATTGACGCCGACGTCAGTCTGCTGGGCAGCGTATGGCTAACGGGCCTGGAAAGAGGACGCCCCGGAGGTCCGGGGCGATGCGGTCCGCGTGCTTCTGGTCTGCCCCGCCGGCACTTCCCGGCTGCCTGGCCCGGTTACGTTTGCGTGGTGTGCATGTCCGGGGGGAGTGCGATCACGCGGAACTGGCCGTGGGCAGCGAGGTTCGCTTCCACCGGTGCCGTGCCCCTTCGATGAGCCCCGCCTGGACGGCGCACAGCTCGAAGCCTTGTGGAAGGCGATGCATGACCGGCATGAACGGTGTAACCGGCATGCCCGCTGGCCGGCGGAGGGACGGGCAGTGTCGGGCCGAGGGAGACCCGAGGCGAGGCTTCCCCGGCCCGACGCCATGGGAAGTGCACTGCTCTTGAGGGGGCACTTCGCCTCGCCAGGGCCGTGGCGATCAGCCTTCCGAAGGCGGAGCAACTCGGGCGTTCCCAAGTTGACGGGCGACGGCCGGTCCCCACCTCGGAGGTCCGGCCGTCGTCGTTCGTGGGTGAGGCACGGACCGGTGAAGGTGTCGTGCTCGCCGATGCGTCGTCAGACGATGTGCTGCGTGCCCCGTATCCGCTCCGTCCCGTGCGACCAGGTCGCACGCCTGCCCCCGGGCCGGGTGAGCTCGTCGGTGACGGCCGCTCGGCTGAGTGCCACCCCTCGCTGCCCTCCGGTCAGGAGGTCTTCTGCAGCAGCCAGGCGTTCGGTGTGAAGGAGGAGTTGACGAAGACCACGCAGCCGCCGCTGTAGTAGGTCTGGACCTTGGTCCAGCCGCTCGGCGGTTGCGCGGAGGCGCAGGCGTTGACCTTGGTGCCGACGGGAAGGCCGTCCAGCTGCTTGATCATCTTGATGTTCGAGCCGCTCATCGCGCGGCACGAGGCGCTGGTGCCCCAGTTCACGTCGACCCAGCCGTCCGGGGTCATCGAGTCGGCGCACACCGTGCGGGTCTCGCCCGGCGACGCCTGGGCCGGGCTCGCCGTGACGGCGGCGACGAGCGTCGCGCCGAGAAGTGCCAGACCCGCGGTGCGGAGTCGTCTCATAGGGTGTCTCCCAAACGTGAAGAGTGCACTGATGCGCTGATGAGGGATCAGCGTTGGCCATGGGCATTCAATGGCCTGTGTGAAGGGCTTGTGGAGAGCGTTTTCGGCCATGGAAGGTCGCGAAGGGCCTTCTCGAGGTTTTCTCAAGGCTTTCTCGAGGCTTCGAGGAAGCCGCGGAAGAAGCCGTTGTGCCGCATGGGTGCGGGCCCGTGCGGCACAGCCGTGGGCGGGGCCTCGTACGTGGAGACAGCGAACTCCTCAGGTGCATCATTCTTGTCACCTTGAGATCGTTTGTGGTCTTGACCTCGACACAGACAGCCCCGAGGAGACGAGTTGATCACGGAGTACCAGCAGAAGCTGCGCGAGCGCTACATCGCCGCCACCGTCATGCCGGCCCCGGCGCCGTGGCAGCCGGTGCTGGACCACAGGACCCCCATCGGAGGCCTGCTCGGCATTGGCTTCGCCGTCCATCCCGAAAGCGGGCACGACCTCGTCATGGCCGTGTCCGGCGACGGCCATGGACTCTTCGACGCGGTCACCGGCGAAAAGGTCGCCCGCGACCGGGACCCAGACCCCGACACCAGCACTCCGGACGCGTCGCCGGAGCTGACCTGCCCCGGGCTCGGCCCGATCGAGGGCGTGCCGGTGCGTATCGCAGGGCTCTTCGGCGGAGGCCTGCACAGCACCACACCGGACGGCTGGACCCTGGACGTCGTCAGCCCCGAGTGGCCCCACGACCGCGTCATCCTCTCCGCCGACGGCGGGTCCCACAAAGGCCCGGCGGGAGGCACGTGGTGGCACATCTTCCACTCCGAGTACTCAGAACTCCGCGCAGCCGGTTTCTCCCCCTCCGGCCTGACCCTGGCGGTCGCGACCAGCAGCGACCTCACCCTCTGGACCCGACCTGACCTCCACTTTGACGACTGAGCGGACAGAGAGACAGCGGGCCAGCGGGCCAGCGGGGCAGCGGGGCATCAAACGAAAGGCGGCAGACGGACCGGGCGGAACTCGCCGGGATGCCGGGATCCCAGGCCAGAGCCTGTGAACCCGCCGGAGCGGCGGTTCTCGGACGGAGGCGAGTTCGTCATATGGGACGACAGCGTTCCCAGCCAGCAGCCTGCCGACGCCGCGCCCCCTTCGCCCAGTTCCCGGCGCCGCCCGACGACGTCAAGGAAGTCGACGTCCAGCTGCCGACCATGACATCCGTCCGCATCAAGATCTCGAGGTGAGGCCCGATGCGTCGACGATCCTCCACGGCGCGGCGCGGCGCGGCACGGTCACGGCCCTGGCCACGTTCCTCCTGGCCACCACGGCCGCTCACGCGGGCGGCGTTCCCCGACACCCCGCGAACAACACCCCCCTGGTGAAGATCGACGCCAGCGCGCCCGGCCTCAAAGGCGTGATGCTCGCGCCCGGCCGCGTCCTCGACATCAAGTCCCTCGTCGAAACGGACGGCGGCGAGTACCACGGCGTGGCCCTCTCCAAGGAGAGCGCCAACGCGGTGCAGAGGCAGCTCGCAAAGGACCTGGCTCGTCGGCGATCCGCTACGAGATCCGCGGATACGGCGAGCAGTACCCGATCTCCGACGGCCGGTCCAACGGGACGGAGGAGGGGCGCAGGAAGAACCGCCGGGTGGAGGTCAGTTTTTTCCCCCGGAGGTAGGAGGCCTTGGGGCCGGGCCGGATGTTCTGCCTCCGCCCATGAGCCCCCGGCCGCCCCGGGCAGTGGTCAGTGCGGCAGGCCCAGGCGGCGGGCGTGGAGTTCGGCCCGGGTCGCTTCCAGGAGGCGGCCCATCCAGTTGCGGCCGGCGCCCTCGTGGCCCCAGAAGGCGATCTCGGAGAGGGTGAAGGAGTTCGCCCGGTAGAGGATGCGGGCCGATCCGGTGGCGGTCAGGATGTCGGCGAGTTCGGGGTGCCGGTCGTACTTGGCCCGCAGGAGCGCGGCCATCACCGCGGTCCGCGCCTCCGGGGCCGGATCGACGGCCAGCCACGCCTCGTGAACGTGCCGATAGGCGACGCCGCCGATGCGGATCGGGGCCGGATACTCGTTGCGGAGCGCTGCCGACGGGCTCGCGTCCTCGGGCCAGTCTTCCGGCGCGTGCCACTCGTGGAGCAGGACGGTCCCGTCCGCCGACCCCGGCTCCGGTTCCTGGTCCCGCCGGGCGAGCCACTCCAGCGGATCGCCCCACTCCTCGTCGAAGTAGTCCAGCGACTCCTGGTACTCCTCCGCCGTCACGTCCCCGCCCGGGCCCATGGCCAGGTCGTACAGCGGGCCGTCCCCCACGGAGTGGTCCGCAAGCGCCGCGTGCCGCTCGTGCTCGGGGATCTCCTCGTACGCGGCGCGCAGGACTGTCCGCCGCTCCTGCGTCGGGTCCGCGCGGAACTCCTGCAGGGCGCGCCAGGCCCGGGCGGTGGAGTCGGGCCGGCCGTTCAGGTCATCGATGTCGTCGCGGATCTCTGCGTACAGCGACTCCGGCGTGAGACGGCCGTTGACCTTGCTGAACTCCCACTCGACCGTCTCGTGGACCGCTGCCCGTGCCCCCTCCTCGAACGTGGTCACGATCCTGCCCCGGCGCAGGTCGGCGGCGAAGTCCTCAAGTGTGAGCAGCCCCCAGCAGTCGATCAGTCCGTCGGCGTAGATCCCGAGCTGTACGAGGTAATGGTGGTCGCCGTTGCGCACGAACGCGGGCCGGGAGAGCCCCGGTATCCGCTCGCCGTCGACGATTCGGAAGGTCGGCTGTTTGCTCACGCGGGGAGTCTAGGCCGGGATGGTGTTTCGGCTGCCAGCGACGGCGCAGATCGCGTGGGTGCTGCCGGCGGCTGATCGGCTGGCAGTCCACCCGCCGTCAGCAGGTCGCGGACGCGCTGCCCGTCCTCGTAGCCGACTAGGAAGAGAGGCAGGGGCGGCACCCGCCGGGGGAGCGGGCCGCCTACGCGCTTGACCGGCAGGCCGCCTACCGGACGCGCCCGCCGAAGTCCAAGGCGGTGCGTTCGCTGTCCGAGCTGCGCGAGCGATGGAGAGCCTCAGCGGTCCGGGCGTTCGGCGCCTGCACCGTCTACCGTCTACCGTCTCGCGGATCGGGCGCGTGCTGTGGCCGCGGCGGTGTGGGCCCGGGTGCGGCCGGCCGTCGGCATAGCGCTGACCGCCGTCGACACTGTCGCCGTGGTGTACGTGATGCGCGGCGCGTTCAAGCGCCGGCACCTGCTCGCCGAAGCCCGCCGCCACCTCGCCTACGCCCTGCGCGGCCACCTTCACCAGCCCGGCCTGGACGAACAGATCGTGCAGACCGTCGTCGACGGCTACACCCGGCCGGCCGGCTGACAAATGATGACCGCCGACCTGCGCGCCCTGTATCCCCGCGACCCCGGGCGCCGAAGAGCGACCGGGAGAAGAAGCGGGAGCTGCGCAAGCAGCACTGGCGGTTCCAGGACGCGGGACGTCGCCGCTTCGCCGCCGGGCAGTCCCGCCGGCCCCAGCCCTGGTCCCGGCCCCGGCCCCGGCAGAACCGCATCGGCGCAACGCAGCCGCGAGCCGCGATGCGCGCGCCCTGTTCCGTGCGGCGGCACTCCACCGCCTGGCTGTGGTGAGATGCCGGGCCGTCGTCCACCGAGTGGATCCCACGAAGTTCCGCATCCAGTGCACGATGCCCGGCATCGGGTGCTGTGCATCGAGTGAGCCCCCGCCAACTTGAAGCCGCTGGTCAAAGGGCTGGTGTGCCGGGTTGCCCGGGCCGCTCATGCTGGTCATGGGCGGTAGTCTGCGGAGAAGATCGTCTGGCGGACCGGTCCGTTCGCCGGTTTCCGCTCGGTTTGATTCCTTCGCGCGGCCTTCCTGGATCCTGCACACGCTGGGTCCCGAGCTGCTGGTACGCGAGCGCACCTCGGCCGCGCCGACGCCCGGACCGTTGGGCGGACGCTGGTGATTCCTCCGCCCGCGACAGGATTCACCCCTCACCCGTATGAAATCTCTGCAGGTCACCCCATATAGGACGTGCTCTGCCCTATATGGAGGGCATGCTTCCGCTAGGGCTTCTCGCGGCGGGCTGTGTGCCCCTGAGGAGCTCCGGCCCTTCTGCTCACATCCCCTCTTCGAGGAGTGATCCCTGATGAAACCCCCTGCCATCTCTCCGTGCCTGGGAGTCTCCGAAACCCAGGCGACTGTCGACTTCTACGAGAAGCTCGGCTTCACCGCCCTGCCTGCCGGCAACGACCCGGACGACGACCTCCGCATCCTGCTCTTCGACGGCGAGTTCGCGCTGATGGTCTACCGGGACGAGCACCTGCGCGGCTGGCTGCCCGTTCTCAAGGACACCCCGGTCGGCGCGTTCGGCATGTTCTATCTGGCCGTCGACGACTTCGACACTTACGTCGAGCGCATCCGCCCCCTGGTCACCGTCCAGAAGGACGTCATGGAGCACCAGGGCCAGAAGCTCTTCTACTTCACCGACCCCGACGGCTACGTCATCGCCGTCACCCAGAAGCAGACCTGGTGACCGCCATGACCGGGAACGACGCAGCCGCTACCGGCGCGGTGAAGTGCGCGGCCTCGACCTGACCTTCGCCGACGTGGAGGCCGCTGAGCGGTGTCTGGTCGGCCTCGGCGCCGCCAAGCCTGCCCACCAGCCCGGCGGCAACCACTGGACGGTGCTGCTCGACCCCTCCGGCCAGCCCTTCTGCATCAGCGCCGCCGGCAAGAGCGGGTGAAACGTCCATCCGGTCCGCTACCTGATCCGCGCAGTCCGCAGTGACAGCGGATCCGGACGGGGATCGACGCATCGGGGTACGGACCGTGCTCCGGACATCATCTTTGAGCGACAGAGGAATGACCCACATGAACCACGACGAAGGTAAGGCGCTGGGGGGGGGAAGGTGGCGCTGGTCACCGGAGCGAGCCGCGGCGGGGCCCGGGCGATCGCCGTCGAGCTGGGCCGGGCCGGGGCTACGGTCTACGTGACCGGCCGCAGCACCCGCCGCAAGGCGGGGGAGTCGGGCCGCCCGGCCGGGACCGTCGAGGAGACCGCCGAGCTGGTCACCGCCGCCGGCGGCGAGGGCATCCCCGCCGTGGTCGATCACCTCCAGGCGGAGCAGGTGCAGGCACTGGCCGAGCGCATCGACGGCGAACAGGGCCGGCTGGACATCCTCGTCAACGCCATCTGGGGCGCGGAGCATCTCGTCGAGCGCGGCAAGAAGATGTGGGACTGCGATCTGGACAACGGCCGACGCATGCTGCAGCTCGGCATCGAGACCTACTACGTCACCGGCCACTACCTCCTGCCCCTGCTGATCCGCCGCCCCGGCGGACTGGTGGTGGAGCTCACCGACGGCACCGAGGAGTTCAACCGCGCCCACTACCGTGCCCCGTTCGCCTTCGACCTCGCCAAGTTCGCCCCCTTCCGGATGACATGGGCACTGGCCGAGGAGATCAAGGAGTACGGCTGTACGGCGCTGGGCCTGGCTCCGGGCTGGATGCGCACCGAGGCGATGCTCGACGCGTTCCGCATCACCGAGGAGAACTGGCGCGACGGCTGCAAGGTGGACCCCACGTTCGCCATCTCCGAGTCCCCGCTCTTCACCGCCCGGGCCGTCACCGCGCTCGCCACCGACCCGGACATCGCCCGCTTCACCGGCAGCTCCCTGTCCGTCGGCACCCTGGCCAAGGAGTACGGCTTCACCGACGCCGACGGATCGGCCCCCGACTCCGTCCGCTACTTCCAGGAGTACATGAGTACCGGACAGGCACCCAACCCCGACGACTACCGCTGACCGCACCCCCTGGGAACCCGGCCGGACGAAGGACATCACATCACCATGACTCCCGAGGACGTGACGGAGCTCGCCCTGGCGTTGCCGGAGGTGACGGAGGAGGAGCCGTACGGTCCCAACAGGCCCGTCTACAAGGTCGGCGGCAGCATCTTCGCCATGCTCGCGGCGGCCACCAGAACCCACCCCGACCAGGTCACCGTCAAGTGTGAACCCCAGCTCGCCCTGCACCTGTGCGAGCAGCACACGGCGGTACGCCCGTGGTACCAGGGCCGCCGGTGGCACTGGCTCACCGTGCACCTGGACGACGACACGATGCCTGACGAAGACCTCACCGACATGCTCCACCACGCCTGGGACTGCGTCGTGGCCGGCCTGCCCGCCGCCACCCGCGAACGGCTGCGCACCCTTCGCCACGAACAGCGAGGGCCTTGAGGTCCTCGCTGTGAAGATCCATCCCATCAGTGACTGCTGTGTGCCGTCAGGGCCCGGACAAGGCGTGTCAGCGGTTGACTTCGAGGTTCATCAGTACGAGCAGGGCGCGCAGGAGGTGGGGTGGGTGGCGCGGGCGGGGTCGGTGCGGAGTTTGCTGAGGGCCCGCCAGTTCTTGAGGAGGGCGAAGCCATGTTCGTTCGGCGCGCGTCCGACGGCGAGGATGCAGCTGGCGGTCCTCTGAGCATGGGGTGAGCTTGTGGGTGCGGCCGGCGGTGAAGCCGGTGACGATCACGGGGTCGCGCACGTCGTTGTCCAGACCGCGGAATCCAAGGCCCGCCGGCGCCCGAGGCCGGCGGCGCGCAGGTGGGCCAGGATGTGGTCGTGGCGGGCAGCGATAACGTCGTGGGTGCGACCGGGCCGGGCAGCGGATACAGACCTCGCCCGGCTCCGTGGCCGCAGTGTCCGCCCGTACAGGCCCTGGACGACCGCGCGCGGTCGAGGGCGACGTCTGCCTTCTTCATCGTCCGGCGTACCGAGCCGCTGTCGCGCGCCCTGGACCGGCTGCAGGCCGAGGAGAGGGCGGGGTTCCTGGCGGGGCTCACCGCCTGGGGCCGCGAGGTGCAGAGGTAGGCTCCGTCGCCGCGGGACGCCGCGGGCGGAACGCGTTCCGCTCCTCACCACAGGAAGACGAAGCCACCATGCCCTTCGGGTACTTCATCCTCATACCCGGCTACGCCGTCACCGTGCTGAGCGCGGCGTACGGCTTGCTGATGCAGGCCCGCCCCCGCCGGGCCCGGCCCGCGCCCGCCCCCGCCCGGGGGCTCCCGCCCGTGACCACCGAGACTTGGTGGGGAGGACAGCCCGCGGCCGGTGGCGCTCCGCGTGACGTGCTCGAGATCGCCTGGCTCCAGGGAGGCGCCGCGCGGACCGCCGACACCGCGCTGCTCACCATGCAGCAGGACGGGCTGCTGCACATCGACCAGCAGGGGCACCTTTCCCTCGCCCCCGGGGCCCGGCCGCGCACCCCCGTCGAGCGGGCGATCACCACTGAGTACGTGGATGCCGGGCGCAGTGGGGCACCGGTGGCCCTGCGCGATCTGCGGAAGCGGCTGATCGGCCATCAGGAGACCGTGGCGATCGGCGCCTCGCTCACCGCGCGCGGACTGGCCTACGCTCCCGAGGACTGCCAACGACTGCGCGCCGGGCACCTCCTGCTGCGCCTGTGCGCCAAGGTGTATCCATGGCTGGCGGCCCTGACGATCGTCATGCTGGTGTTCTCCTTCGACACGACCGGATCCGAAGCCGGGTTTGCCGCCCACGGTCACGGCATGACCGTCGCCATCCTGCTGGTCCTCGCGGGCTTCGCGTGCCGGGCGGTCAGCGACAACGTGCTGCCCGGCCCGGCGCCCGCCACCGCGGCCGGCGAGGCCCTGGTGAAGGACGCCCAGCGCGTCCACAAGGCCCGGCGCCCCCGCTCCCCGTACACGACCGGCGTGACGACGGCGGCGGCTACGGCGGCCGGTGGAGTGGCCTTGGCGCTCGCGCTCGACGGAACCGGCGCCTTGGGCGACGCACCCCTCTGTGACCTGCTCACCCGGTGCGGCGTCGGCTCGGACCCCACGGACTCCACGTCGTGGATGTCCGACGTCATCGGCGCGCTCGACGGCGGCTCGGGATCGGGTGGCGGCTCGGACTCCGGCAGTTCGGACTCGGGCGGCTCCAGCGACTCCGGTGGCAGCAGCGACAGCGGATCGAGTTCCGACAGCAGCAGCGGGGGCGGGTTCTGACGAGACAACGGGCTTCGGTGCCGGGCCGCCCGCAGGCCCGCAGGCCCGCAGGCCCGCGGGCCCGGGGTGCGGGTGCCGGGTGCCGGCCGCTTGGATGTCAGACCCTTCCGGCATGATCGGGGCCTGCCCGGAGTTCCACGAGAGGGGTACGCCTTGCCCGCACCATCCGCCGAGTCCCTGATAGCCGAGGTGCCCGCTTTCGCGGCCCATGCCCGTACGGCGACGCTGCTGAGGCCGTCCGAGGGCTCTCCCGGTGTCCAGGACAGCTCCGTCGGCGGGCCCCTGCTCTGGCCCGAGGACGAGCCGTGGCCCCTGTGCCGGGCGCCGCACGCGGTGCAGGTCCACGAGAAGCTGACGGACGACGAGCGCGAAACCTGGCAGCGGATCGACCAAGCCATGAAGGAGCGGCGGCGCCTGAACCCCGGCCGGGGGTACGAGGTCACCGAAGAGGAGGCCCGGATCCAGCAGCAGATCATGGCAGGCGCCTCGGTGCTCGACATGGTCAGGTGGGAACGCACGCGCTGGGTGGAGGACACCTCGCGCCCGGGCGTGCCGATGGTGCCCGTCCTGCAGTTGTACGCCCGGGACGCCCCCGCAGCAGCCCCCTGGCGGGATGGCGCGGACGTCCTGCAGATGCTGTGGTGCCCGACCGAGCACAGCGACCCGCCGGGCCAGCCGCGCTACTGGGGGCCCATGGTCACCCTGCGGTACCGCTCGTCGTCCCGGGCCGGGGCGTTGCTCGACCCGCCGCGGCCGGACCGGGCCGACGACCGCTACCTGCCCCGGCCCTGCGTCCTCGACCCCGTGGAGGTCACCGACCTGCCCGACCAGGACGAGATCGCCGAAGACCTCCACGCCGAGGGCGACTGCTGGGCGGAGGCCCACGGTGTCGAGTACCACCGCACGCTGGCCTGCCGCCCCGGGTGGAAGGCTGGCGGCTGGCCCAGCTGGCACCTCACCGACCTCATGTCCATCGACTGCTCCTGCGGCGCCCGCATGCAGCTGTTCCTGACCGTGGACAGCAGCCACGACGGCCCGGACGTCAGCGTGGGGCGCCACGGCGAGCTCCGCGTCTTCACCTGCCCGGCGGACCCGGCCCACCCCATCAGGCTGAACATCCAGTAGCCGGCTCCGCTCGGAGCCCGTCCGCGGCCACCTGCCCGTCGAGCACGAGGATCCGTCCCCGGCCGTCCCGAGGAACACCCCCGCCCGTGACGGGGAAGGAGAAGTGGCACCGGGATTGCTGCTCGTAGAGGTACAGGACGCCCACGCGCGTGGTGGGCGACTGTGCGGTAGCCGGGCTGAACGCCCTGTGAGACGTTATCGAAGAACCGGATGCGTCGGCCGTCGACGGCGTGGGGTCGGGAAGAGACTCGCAGGAGGTACCGGTGACAGATGAGACAGGCCGGAAGTTCGTCATGATCTCGACGTTCCGGAGAAGGACTGCGGACGGATTCATGCTTGCGGCTTTCGTCATAGATGAGAGGGAGTGCGCTTCTCCTGCGGAAATGAAGTCGATCAGGAACGAAGCCCTCACCGAGATCCAGCGTCGGCGTATCGCCGGAGAGTTCGAGACCCGCAGGGCGAAGGCCGGCGAGCTGCCGTCGGCCCTGCCTCGGTGGGCGCAATACAAGAAGCAGCTGGAAGCTGCGGATCAGGAGCCGTCTTGACCCACCGGGTCTTCGGCGCGTGGCACGACTGGGACACCGCCTGCCGGTAGTTGGCGGCGGACGCTGGGGAAGGCTTTGGCACAGCGCCACGGGGAGGCTGTCACGTTCGCTCACGTTCGCTCACGTTCGCTGAAGAGGCCCATGGGGATCAGAAGAGGCCCGCCGGTGAGTCGGCCGTACTTGGAGCACCGCCTGGAGGCGATGGAGGTGCTCGTCTCGGGCGCGGGTGTCCACGACGAGGGCCTGCTGGTCGCAGCCGTCCTCCGCGACGTGGTGGAGGACACCGACTGCACGGCCGGGGAGGTCGGTGAGCGTTTCTGCCACCGGGTTGAGGAGTGGGTGGGCTGGGTGACGAAGCTGCACCCCGAGGCTCACGAGGATCCTGCGGAGGTGCGTGACCGCTGCCTTCTGAGCCTGCGTTCCGCCCCGCCGGGGTCCTGCTGCTCAAGCTGGCGGACCGGTAGCAGGCTGGGAAGGGGGGAATGAGGCCGGGGCGGCCCTCGTATGGATCCTGGCGGCCCCGGGTGGGACCTTAGCGCCGGACCAGGGCCAGCATGCTCAGGCCGAACATCAGGACGCCGAGGGGGAGATGGACCGAGGGGACGTGCGCGATGCCGAGTACGACCTGGACCGAGGCGAGTACGAGGAATCCTGACGCGTACCAGACGGCCCGGGGCGAGCCGCCGCCCGGTTTCCACGCCAGCACCGCCGCGAGCACGTACAGCATCGACGCCCCGTACATCACGCGGGCTCCGACGCTGTGCAGCGTCTCTCCGTAGGACGAGGTCAGCAGCAGTCCGGCGGAGACCGCCTGAAGGAAGATGGTCAGAGTCTGCAGGACGATCGTGATCTGCAGGAAGGTGGAGCTGCGCCGTGCGTTCGCCGTCGCCTCGGCCGTCACCTCTGTGGCCATGTCGTAGTCCTCTCTCAGTCCTCGGGCAGGGGGTCGATAAGGTCCCACCCAGTGCGACGACGCAGGCCTGCGAAAGGTAAGGCGAAGGGGGCGACCGGAAACATGGGGACTGCCAGGACTGGTGTGGACGGGACAGCCGGCGAGCGACGCCGGCTGATCAATGTTGCTTACCGGCTGCTCGGTTCGGTGACCGAGGCCGAGGACGCCGTGCAGGATGCCTACGCCCGCTGGTACGGGCTGCCGCGCAGCCGGCAGGAGGAGATCCTCTCTCCCGGCGCCTGGCTGACGACGGTGACCGGCCGCATCTGCCTGGACCTGCTCGGCTCGGCACGGGCCCGCCGTGAACGCTATGTCGGCGCGTGGCTGCCCGAGCCGCTGCCCGACCGCACCGAGTGGGAACGTACGGACGACCCCGGCGCCACCGGGCATGCGGACCCCGCCGACCAGATCGTTCTGGACGAGTCGGTGGCCATGGCCTTCCTCGTCGTCCTGGAGACGATGACGCCCGCCGAGCGGGTCGCCTTCGTCCTGCACGACGTCTTCCGGTACCCCTTCGCCGAGATCGCCGACGTTCTCCAGCGCACCCCTGCGGCCTGCAAGCAACTGGCGGCCTCCGCCCGGCGACGGGTGAGCGCCGCACGCGCCGCGGTGCCGTCGACCGGCCGGGCGGATGTGGTCAGACAGGTCAAAGAGGCATGGGAGACCAAGGACATCGCAGCCCTCGTCGGCCTCCTCAACCCGGCCGCCGTCATGACCGCCGACGGCGGCGGCCTCGCCGGCACCGTCCTACGACCGGTCGAGGGCGGTACGCGCATCGCCCAGTACATGATCGCCATCGCCGACAAGGCTCCCGGCCTGGAACTCCTGCAACGGTCCGTCAACGGTGCGCCGGGCCTGGTGGCCCGGCGTGCCGGCGTCGTCATGACCGTGGCCTCGTTCGACGTCTCCGACGGGCGCATCACCCGGATCTGGGCGATCCGCAACCCGCAGAAACTGCGACCCTGGACACGGGAGACCAACTAGCCCTTGGACATCGACACGGACGTGCCGGCAGAGACCGTTGCTGACTGCCCGGAGAAGAATGAGATCGGGAGGGCTGAACTTGGGCCTGGTCTGAAGCCTGGTCTGGGGTTGCCTGCCAGGTTGTCAGCTGTCCCCCCGCACACGCCGGACATCGTCGAACTCGCCTGCACCACCCGTCAGGGCCCGGTTCCGGCCGCGGGCCCCGAGGCCCGTATCCAGGTCTGAGGCGTACGCGCCGCCGCGCGGTTCCGCCGTGACAGCCATCGTCGCCACCAGCCGGAGGGAT
The DNA here is from genome assembly GCF_036961605.1 of Streptomyces sp. KLMMK. Classification (NCBI taxonomy): domain Bacteria; kingdom Bacillati; phylum Actinomycetota; class Actinomycetes; order Kitasatosporales; family Streptomycetaceae; genus Streptomyces; species Streptomyces sp. KLMMK. The sequence goes on along the minus strand of NZ_JBAMDC010000020.1, from coordinate 14,647 downwards.
GGCTGGTCTGCCATGCCAAGATGAGCGGCACCTCCGCGGGAGACCGGGTCACGGTCTCCCCGAAACAAGGGAAGGCCGGAGGGTACCGCCAGTGGTACGGACACGACGCCCGCACCCGGATGGTCCCAGCGTTCACCCCTGGCGACGCCTGAGCCTGCGCGATCGTCGTCGGACGCGTCACCGTCTGCGCCGCCGATCCCGCCCGACGCTGACGCGCTGCTGCGGCGTCTCCATCGTCGGCCCCCCGTGATCGATTACCCCGTCCGGTCTGCCTGGGCCGCCGCGGTGCCTGTTTTTTCGCAAGCGATTGATCTCCGAGGTGTGGCTGGGGAACATGCACGTGGCCTGCTCCCCGCGCCCTCGGGGGTGGTGAGGCGCAGACGGGGCCGAGTTCGCGGGATGCCCCCTTCGGCGTGTACGGCGAGAGTGGGGGGCGCCGCGAAGACCGCGACCGCCGACTGCTCCTCGCGTACGCGAGGATGAGCTCAAGGGCCGGGCCCCGGGGTCGGCTTCGGCCCCACGCCCTCCCGGGCGCACCGGCGAGGAGGGGGGCGAGTCCGGCAGCCGTGTGCGTCCCCGACCTGCGGGAGGATTCCTGGCGGTCGAGCTCGTCGGGCTCACACGGCAGTACTTCCTTTAATGCTGGTACGGGAGTCTTGATGCGCAGTTGGCTCGATGCTGGGCTGCCTGGTGGTGGCCAGCAGCGCGGTGGCTGCTGCCCTGTGCACGACCGGGCCCGGGCCCCGCTTCCATGCTGTGCAACGCGTGAGGCGGGGCCTCGCTCGGGGCCTTGCAGTCGGCATCGTCGTCGACGCGGTCAACCCACTGGTGAGAGTGATGGCCTCGCACCGCCCTGGAGCCTGACGCCGTCCGCCGGGCCCTGGCCAACACCCACACCAGACGACGCCACACCGCCCCTCGACCACCGCATCGTGCGGCAAGCTGTCACGACGCCTCGCGCCCGTGGCGCCGGGTCGGCAGGACAGCTTGCGTGGGACTCAGCTCGTTGAGACGCCGTGGCGGCAAGGCCCCTCAGCTGCCTTCCGGTTCCAATGCCGTGCGCGTGTGTCACGGTGTGGGGCTTGGCTCCCGGGGGCTTCGTAGGTTTCCGCGGCCGCACGGCCGCTGGGTATTCCTGATCTCACCGCTCTTCAGGCACAGGTGTTCGGGTTATTCAAGATCGCGTACGGATGGCGGGAGGACCGGGCGATAGCCGGGATTGGTGTGGGAATGGCGGATGCGGCGGGCCCGTAGACGCATTCCACCGGACGCCAGTGCACGTACGGGGGCTGAAGGGTGGGGAGCCCCGAAGGCATGGCGCAGCGGCTCGTCAAGAAGTGCGTCGGCTGCAGCGCGGATGAAAGGACCCAGTAGGGAGGGGAAGCGGTTGGTGAGGAGGTCCCGGGTGGCAGCCCACAGTTCAGCTGCATCGGAGGTGGCTGTGAATCGGGCCTGCTCGAACTGGTCCATCCATGCCGCGAACTCACCCCATGCAGGTGGTACGTCGCGGATTCCCATCCGGTCGGCGAGAGCGCGGTAGAAGGTGTGGGAAGCCTCCTTCTCCTCCTCCGTCGTGGGCCGCCATGCGTAGGTGTCGCACCAGCGCATGGGGGCGATGTCGAAGCAGGCCAGAACGTAGAGGAACGCGTCATTGCTGATGCGCCAGCGGGCGTGTATCCGGTTGAGGGCGGCCACTGTCTCAGCCCCGCGGGCACCGTCCAGACCGTCGCGGAACAGCAGGTACATCATCTGCCCGGTCGCCTTGGCGCGGAGCTCTGTCCGCTTCGCCATCTTCCCGGTGGAGACCAGGACCTGGGCTATCTCAGGCACGGCGAAGGTCCGGTAGAAGCCGATGTTGAGCCCTAACGCAAGATCCTCGCTGAAGTCATGGAAGGCAAGGCTCCGGTAGACGGATTCAGCCCGCGACAACGCTGTGGCTGCCTCGGATACGGGTTTCATGGACAGCTTCTCCCCTCCAGGCGTTTCCGTTCCTCGTCGAGTCTCAGGCAGGATCTGGGCTGCGAACAGTCCCTGAAGGTGCCGGGCGACCAGGACCAGGTGCCGGCGTTCGTCTCCTGGGGCAAGGCCCCTGCTAGGGCACTGTGCTCACAATGGTGGGCCGGGGGCGCACAGATCCTGGGAAGTCTCGCCAGCCCACGTGTGCAGGGTGAACCGGAGCGAGCCGACAGCCACGACCTCGCCTGCGCTGCTTGCGCGCCTCCTTACTTTCGCTGTCCTCATCAGGGTCCCGAACCCCGGCCCCGCCCCTGCCCCGCTCTGGGGCGTGTCCGTCGAGCCGTGATCCCCGCCGGAACTTCTCGGCCTTGACCGCACCACCGGGCAGCACCCGGAGTTGGCATGGCGAGGCGGAGGAGCCCCGCCCGGCCAGCGACCTGTTCCGGGACCGGTGACTGGATCGGGGTGGTACTGTGGCGGAGGGATGTGCAGATGGACGTGCAGATGGACGGATGTGTCACGCCTGGGATGCGAACACTGGTGCGAGGTGGAAGGAGTCTGTAAGGTTGCGCTCTTCGGCGGGCCGATGCCCGTGGGAGTCCTGAGAGCTGTACCTGAAAGATGAGCTGTGACACGGCTGCCGTGCGCTTGCGCCTCGATGCTGCCCTGGCCGGTGTGGCCATGTCCTTCTGCGGGATGACCGCACGGCCCGACGAGTCGAACTGCGAGTGCCACTGGGGTAGCGCGGAGGAGCTCGCGCTGCTGAAGACTCCGGACACGGAGCTCGATCCGGACCTCCTGTACCGGACCTGGTCTGCGTGCGACTGGAAGGACCACGCAGCGGTGCTCCGTCGTATCCTGCCCCAGCTCACCTGTGCCTTGGTCCGCGGTCATGTCGACGTCGGGCACTTCGCGGAGGAGGTGGGGCGCTCCTTCGCCCTAGGAGAGTGGCAGCAATGGCCCGCCCAGCAGAGGGCCGCCGTGCGCGAGTTCCTCTGCGCATGGTGGGCGCACACCCTGGTCGAGCCGGACCCGATGGCGCCCGCGCACGATGTCTTCGTCGTGTGCGCCGAGGCATCCGCCGGTGTCGGCCCCTGGCTCAGCGTCTGGCAAGCCACCGACCATCCTGCGGCCGACCGGCATCTGGCCGAAGCGGTCGATCGCTGGGAGTACGACCTGTTGTGCGACGAGCTGCCATGGAACGCGTGGGACAACAAGGACGACATGTGCCGCGAACTGGCGCAGTGGCTCGCCCAGCACGCCCCGGCCCGGCTCCGGTCGCACGGTGCCCCCGAGCCGCTGATCCACCGGATAGGGCTGCTCGGCCTCTCCCACCCCGACCGCTGGGAGGACCCGCTTCTGGATGCGTACCGCTTCTGATCGGGGTAGCCCGGTGAGCCCCGGCCGCGGGAGTGCTCCGACGTCGCGCACGACCGCCGCGCGCGGGTCGGAGGTGCAGGCGACGAATGCGCGTGAGCCGTTGGTCAGCCCGTTGTGCCAGCCGGTCTTGGTGCCACGTGCCACCGGCGTTCCACAGCTGCCAGCCCAAGCCCGATCCGCGCGTCACGGCCGGTGTGGTCGGCGACTGGGTCCCGCGGGGTGGGGGTCAGGGCGAGCGCGGCGGGCGGGTTCGGTGCGGTGTTGGTGGCGAGGTCGGCGCTGGCGGTCCAGGTGCCGGTACCGACCGCCGCCCACTTCGGGTTGGTCCGCGGGACGACGGGGGTGCCGGCGGTGCGGAACGGCAGGATGGCGCCGTCCGGGGTGCCGGGCGCGGTGTGGGCGGTGGTGTGCATCATGCCGAGCGGGGCGAGGACCCGCTCGCGCAGGGCGGTCGGGTCCCCGCGCCCGCCGGCCTTGGTCAGGGTTTCGTCCAGCGCCCCGAGCTGTGCGCTGCGTCCTCTGCCGGAGTCGGGACCGGCGGCCCGGGCTAATGGACGTCGCCGTCCGCCGATTCCGCTGAGCCCGGGGTGGTCCAGGGCAGAGTGCAGGCGCCCTGGACCGGAGGTGCCCGCGGAACGGGATCTGCTGCCGGCCGTGCGCAGGTACGACGTCATGCGCTCATGCGCTCATGTGCTTATGCAGCGCCCCTGGTCGCCGTCCCCGGACGCTGTCCCCCGTTTCAGCACTTGGAGGATGAGGAGATGCGTACCGCGTTCAGCTGTCCGCCGGTGATGTAGTTCGTGGTCTTGGGCGGTATGCAATCGACGCTGCCATTGGTGAACCGGACGCGCACGACGTCGTCGTGGCGCGTGTTGACCACGGCCAGAGGAGCCGATGGCTTGGAGGGCAGGGGCTGCCAGCCGGAGGTGACGTCCTGGAATTTACCGATGATCTTGTCGTTCTTGATGAAGCATACGTACGGGTAGGGGCAGCTGGGCGCGGCGGCCGCCCGCGCGGGGGAAGCGGCGGTGGCCGACGCGGGGCCGAGGGCCGTTGCCAGTCCCACGGCGGCTGTGAGACACAGTGCCGAAGTCAGGGTCGAACGAGATCTCCGCATGAGTTCCCCTCTGCTGTGTGTCGCGCACCGGATCGGGGGGCGGGGCGGGCTACGGGAAGGGCGTTGCGACACGCAAGACGGCGATGATCATGACAATGTGAGTCTAGGGAGCGAACCACCGCCTCAGGAGCACTCTTCCGGCCAAGCTGTGTCTCGCACCGCTTACGCGCCGCCGTAGTCATCCCTGGGGCGCGTGCCTCCGTACGGTCATGCGGCCCCGCCGTATCCGAAGGCGGCGAGCTGTCCAGGGGCGCTGCTCGCGGCGCTGTTTGTGATCAGTTTGCCGGTGGCGAAGGTGATGGCGCGCGGGCCGGGGCGGGGGCAGGCTGGGAGGAAGGGCAACCGGTGGGGGAGGCGGGCCGGGCTTGTGGCCATTTCGGCATTCCGTGCGGCGACGCAGTTGTCGGTGCGGTGCCATGCGGCAGGTGATGAGGCGGCGGTGCTCGACCTGGTGGGTGCCGACCGGCTGCCCGGGAAGCCGCTGGGCCACGCCCATCATGCTTGCCGAGGCGGTGGCCGGCCGTTCGCCGGTGTACGGCGGCTGGTGGGCTGAGCTGGAGCCGCCCACGACCGAGGCGATCCACGACGAGGCGGGCACGGTGCTCGTGCTCGGCGTCGTCTCCTGCGCGGGGCGCCCCACTGACGGGGCCGGGTTCGTTCCGTGGATGCACTGCCGCGGGGCCCGTATCCTCGCTGAGGGGCCTGATCGCCCGCGCGCTCGGCCGGCTCGGTGAGCACACGGTGCACGCCTTCGAGTTCGCCTCCGCTCTCACTTTCGGCTTGGAAGGCCTGCCGGCCCGTCACCGACCGGCGACGCGACGGGCCCTGAAGTCCGCCGGGTTCACCGGCCGTGACTTGTGGCGCTACATGCGCGCGGATCTACCGGTGGCCGGGCTGCCGCACGCCGCCCACGTCACCGTCAACGAGTGCGAGGACCGTCCGGGCAAGCACCTGGGGGTCCGCGAGGGCGGGGAACTCTCGCGGAGACCGCGACCGGCCGCCCGGTCGCGGGGATCGGGGTGCTGTGATGGATCAGCGTCGCCCCGCCCCAGTCTGCCTGCGGGGCGGGGCGGGGCCTGACCCTGCTCGGCTCCGCTCTGGACCTGCCGGCTCTGGACCTGCTGGCCGGGCTCGGTGCCCGCCACACCGGGACGTACCTGCGAATCTCACCGGCTGACGCACGGCCAGGGCTCCGCGAGTGCCTTGTCCACGGTGAGCTTGATGCGCATGGCCTTGGTGATTGGCTGCATCGGGCACCTCGACCAGGGTGACCGAGTCCTCGCCGGTGGCTTGGTCGTCCTGCCCTCGTAGACCGTGGGTCATTGCTTAACTGTTCTGGTGGCCGTTGAACTGATGTTGTTGTGCCGGGTTTCCTACCGTGGCCAGGAGGTCACCGCGCCCAGGCTGCGCGGCCTGCTCGCGCTCCTGGCGGGCGAGCTGCGCGCGGGGTGCAGTACGACGTTCCTGGTGGACGGCCTCTGGCCGGACGAGAGGCCGCAGAACCCGGTGAAGGCGCTGCAGACTGTGGTCGCGCGTGCCCGCGGCGTGCTCGGTGCCGATGTGATCGCCAGTACCCCGACCGGTTACCGTCTTGCACTGGGGGAGGAGCAGGTCGACAGCTCTGCCGCCCTGCTCCGCGCCGCGGCGGGAGGGGAGCGGCTGCGAGCAGGGGATCCGGCAGCAGCGCTTGCAGAGGCTGAGGCGGGCCTGGCGTTGTGGGGTGCCAATGCCGGTGCCGATGCCGGTGCCGGTGCAGGTGGCGTGCGGTGTGAAAGGGACGGCCCGGGCGATCCGGTGTCCGCGCTGCGCGCGGAACGGGCCCCGGCATACCGGTCGCTGATGCGGATCCGTGCGCTGGCTCTCGCGCGGCTCGCCCGCGTGGCCGAGGCGGCCGAATCGCTCACGCACCTGGTGCGGGAACTGCCGCGGGACGAGGAAGTGCTCCTCGAACTGGTGCGTTGCCAGGCAGCCACCGCGGGCCCCGCCACTGCTCTGGCCACGTACGACGGTTACCGCTGCCAGCTGCGCGAGGAGCTCGGGGCCGACCCCGGGCCCGCACTGCAGGACATGCATCAGGAGCTGCTGCGGGGGACGGCGCCCGCCATACGCCGCGGGCTCTCGCACGACCCCAATCCCTTGCTCGGCCGTGACGCGGACACCGTCGCGGTGGCGGGGCTGATGAGGACCTCCCGGGTCACCTCGATCATCGGCCCGGGGGGCTTGGGCAAGACCCGGCTCGCGCACGTGGTGAGCCGCCAGGCGGAGCAGCGGGTGGTGTATCTGGTCGGGCTTGCCGGGATCACCAGCGATGCGGAGGTGGCCGGCGAGGTGGCCTCGGCCCTGGGGGTCGGTGAGTCACTGCGCTTGCACGCGCTCTCGCCGGCTGTCCCCGCCGATGTGCTCACCGGCATCGTGGGAGCGCTCGGGCCGGGTCCCGCGCTGCTGGTCCTCGACAATTGCGAGCACGTGATCGGCGGCGTTGCGCAGCTGGTGCAGGCCCTGGTGTCGGTGGCCGGTGACCTGCGGGTCCTCACGACCAGCCGGGCGCCGCTCGGTATCTCCGCCGAGTCGGTGTATCCGCTGCCGGAGCTGGATCTGCCGACGATCGTCGAACTGTTCCGGCAGCGGGCCCGGGCCGCTCGCCCCGGTGCCGAGCTGCCCACCGGCACGGTGATCGAGCTGTGCCGCCGTCTGGACGGTCTGCCGCTCGCCGCCGAACTGGCAGCGGCGCGAGTACGCGTCATGACGGTCGGTGAGATCAGCCACCGCCTGGCGGACCGGTTCGCCCTGCTGCAGGGCGGGGCGCGGGACGCCCCGCAGCGTCACCGTACCCTGCATGCCGTCGTCGACTGGAGCTGGAACCTCCTGGATGCGGCAGGGCAGGCGGCGCTGCGCGCGCTGTCGGTCTTCCCCAACGGCTTCACGGCGGACGCCGCCCAGCGCCTGCTCGTCGACGAGGAGCTCTTCGGCGGCCTTTTCTGCGACGGCGAGGTGCTGGAGGTGCTCACGGATCTGGTTGACCAGTCGCTGGTCAAGGTGGTGGACACCGCCTCGGGCGCGCGCTTTGCCATGTTGGAGACGATCCGGGAGTTCTGCACGGCCCAGCGGGCGCGGGCCGGGGAGGACGACTGCGTGACCCGCCAGTACCTGGCATGGGCGCGCGACTTCGGGATGCGGCATCACGACGCGCTCTTCAAAGCCGACCCCTTCGGGGCCTGGGAGCGGATCAGAGCCGAGCAGGACAACCTCGTCCAGGCGCTGCGCCTCGGCCTCGCCCAGGAGGACGGCGCCACCGTCGCGGCCACCACCGCGGTGCTCGCCACCCTGTGGACCACCGAAGCGAACTACGCCCGCCTCCTCCCGCTCGCCCAGGACGTCGGACCGCTGCTCTCCCACTTCCGGCCCCGGCCCGGCTTCGTCGAGGTCACCCGGACCGCCGCGGCCATGTGCGCCACGAGCCTGTTCCTCGGGTTCGGCCCCGGGCCGGCGCGCACCCTCGTCGCCCTGCGCCGGCTGCCCCCGGCCTCACCCGACACCCTGGTCGGAGCCGTCTCGACCGTACTGTGCGCCATACCCGAAATCCTTGGGCCCGATCACTCGGTGCTGAAAGCCCTGTGTGACCGGGACGAGCCCCTGCTCGCCGGCGCAGCCAACTGCGCGGCCAGCCTCGTGTGGGAGAACGCCTACGACCCCGACCGTGCCCTGTCGGCGGCCCAGCGGATGCTCGACGCCTTCAAAGGGCTGCGTATCCCGTGGATACAGGTCCTGGCCCCCGCCCGGATGGCCAGACTGTGCCTCCGGGCCGAACAGGGACGCCAAGCACTGCACCACCTGCAGTCAGCACTGCAGACCCTGGAGAAGCTCGGCGTGCGCGGTGACCCGGTCGGGATCCGCTGGGGCATGGCACTCGCCCACCTGCACACCGGTGACCTCGACGAGGCCGAGCACTGGGTGACACAGGCGATCCTGACCGAACCCCAGGAGACACCGGACATCCGCTCACCCGGCCTCGGTATACGCGCCGAGATCGCACTCGCCCGCGGCGACACCGAAGCCGGGCTGCGCCTGTGGCGCCGGGCCGCCGAAGGAGCACGAAGCAGCACCGGCCCGGTCTTCGACCTCGAAACGGACCTGGAGCCCTGGGCCCTGGAGGTTCAGGCCGCCGCCGTGACCGCCCACGCGCGATACGGCCGGCTCGACCTCGTCGAGGCCCTCACCCTCACCCTCCAGGACCGGCTTCCGGCACTCCTGGCACCCCGCGCCACCGCGCCGCCCCGCCCGGACAGGGACCTGGCGAACCTTCCGCTCTGCGGTGCGCTGCTGCTCGCGCTCGGCATGGCCGACCTCGACCACGGCCTGCGCACCGGCAACGCGAGCCGCACCAGGTCGGGAACGCGGCTGGTCGCCCTGGCCGAACGCTTCCGCTACCTGCGCATCTTCCAGCCGACCATGTCCGGTGAGCTGTCCCGGCAGACAGCCGAACAAGCCGACAGGACCGCATACACCGAGGCGGTACCGGCGTACGCAGCCCTGGCCCCGGACGCCCTGCGGGCCGCCGCGCTGACAGCGCTGCGGAAACGGGACCGTGATCTGAAGCCGCTCTGAAGCCGCTCTGAAACTCACTGACGGCACGCTCTGCGCAGACGTCGCCAGACGTCTCGATCTCACGTGGACAGATCCCAGGAATACCGAGGGAGCGGAGGCGCACTACACGCCACCCCCCTTGGACAACGTCGCAGGAGGGCGAATCAGATGAACGCCAGGAAATGGGCCTTAGCGGTTTCCGCGCTCACCGCCGCTGTCGCGGTCGGTGTCCCCCCGGCCATCGCGCAGGCCGCCGCAACCCGGCACGTGGGCGACCGGTGCACCAGCGACAACTACACAACGTGTGCCGGGTCGGCGTCCTTCATCAAGGCGGGGGACCACATGCTGATCTGGGACAACAAGGCTGACGGGCACTCGGTCGTTGTCATCGGCGACCGGTCCGACGGGCTGCCGCTGAAGTTGTGGAACCACTCCGGCTCCGACGGCGACGGCAAGGTCGACCACAACCTCAACCTCCCCGAGAACGGGTGGATCCGCTACAAGGTCTGCCTGGGCGAGTACAGCTCCAAGAAGGTCATCGCAAACACCTGCTCCGCCAGCAAGACGGAGAACGCCTCGTGACGAGGTGAAAGCGCCCGATAGAGAGAAGTGAGAACCGGCTGGTGGCGACCTCGGCCGTCACCAGCCGGCACAGGCGAAAGGCAAGGTGCGGGCCGCAGGAGACTTCCGTCACCGGGCGCCCTCCGCTCCGGCGGGCGTGAGGTTCGGCCGTGACGCTGTTTGGCGTCGTGACGCTGTCCGGCGCGGGTCCATGTGAACCCCCGCGTGCCGGTGCCCGAGGGCAAGCCCGGGGCGCCGACCCATGGTTCAGGCGGCCAAGCCGAGCCCGAGTGCGGCGAGCACGGCGATGACGCTGGAGGGGGGGGGTGGTAGTTGGTGTACGGGGTGTTGGCTGATCTGGTGTGTTGCTGGTGTATGGATCGCACCCATCTGCTCGCGCCGGCCAGCGCCGCGGCGAACAAGCCCTACGTACTCCTGCGCGAGACCTCCGGCAGACCGACCGTGTCGCCGTCGGCAAGATCACCTTGCGGACGAAGGAGTCCCTGGCCCTGCTCCGCGTCCACGGGGACCTGATGGCGGTCCACACGATGCTCTGGCCCGACGGGGCCTCGCGCCGCCCGCGTCGGTGAAGGTGCGCCCGCAGGAGATCGAGATGGCCTCCAGCCTGATGGACGGATGCGGAAGGACTTCGACCTCGATGCCTTGGAGGATTCCTACCAGGTGGCGCTGGGTGAGCAGGTGCTGTCGAATGTCGAGGACCGGCCCCGTGAAGGAGCCGGTGGCCACGGCCGCCGCGCCGTCGCACGTCGTGGACCTGATGGCTGCGCTGCAGGCGTCCATCGACCGGGCCGACGGGGACGGGAAGCAGCCCGCGGCACCGGCAGCCGGGAAGGCCGGAATGAAGCGCGCCCCGGCGAAGAAGAATGCGGCGAAGAAGACAAGCAGCGGACGCAAACGTCACACCGGCTGAGGAAGCCTCCTCAGCCGGTGTGGAGCCCCTTGTAGCCCTTTGTAGCCGGGCTCGAGGCCGCAGCGACGCCCGGTACGGGAGCCCGTGGAGGGGCGGCTGCCGAGCGCGGTGACGATGCTCCGCGTGGTGCCTGGCGTCAGCCCTGCGCTGACCTGTTCGTCGGCGAGTACGCGGGCGTAGGCGCTGGGTCCGTGGACGGCAAGGGCACCTGCGAGCGCGGCGGCTGCGGTCTCGGCCGGCCCTTCACCCCGCCCCTGATCGTCGCGCAGCGCCTGACTTGGGATCTCGCCGCGCTGTACGAGAAGCGTGGCCAGGGCCTGCGCCTCGGTGGCGTCCAGGGTCACGGTGACCAGCGCCGCCCCGAGCTGGTGGACGCGGGCCGGGTGATGCCGTGCGCGGTCAGTGCCTGACGCAGCGCCGTGGTCGTCCCGACGGCACTGCGGCCGTCGTCCTGCGGACCGTCGCCGGTCCGGGCGTGCAGCAGTCTAGACGCTGGTGCGGCCAATGCGGCTGTCGAGGATGTGCGCACGATGGCAGAGCGTCAGTAGGCACCGTCGGCCTTGCAGGCAGGTCCGCGCGGCACTCAGCTGCGTAGCCTCGGCCGGAGGATCGGTAGCCTGCGTCAGAAGACCATGGTGATCTTGCCTGTCAGGCCGCCCTGGAGAAACCGCTCGTGGGCGGCTTGGATCTCTTGGAGGCCGAAGGTGGAGTCCACCCGCACCTGCAACGAGCCGCTGTCGACGAGCTTGGTCAGCTCGTGCAGCCCCGCGCCATCCTCACGTACCTGGTTGACAGTGGTACGTACACCGCGGGAGGACAGATCGGGGACCGGGCCTGCTTGGGTGGCGATCGACGCGTACCGGCCGCCATCGGCCACTGCCTCGGTCACGAACGCCCCGAAGGTGTCGAAGACTGCGTCATAGGTGCGCTCCTCGAGAGCATGCCTGTCGGTGGTGACGAGATCGGCACCGCGATCGCGGGCGAAGGCGACCTGAGCATCCCGGGAGACCAGGGCATCGACCTTGGCGCCGCGGGCACGCGCGATCTGCAGCGCGAGACCACCTACGGCACCAGCGGCACCGGCGATGAGCAGCCTCTCGCCGGCTTTGACCGCCAGCCAGTCGAGCGTCTGCCAGGCCGTCAGCCCGGGAAGCGGCAAGGCGGCCGCCGTTACCAGGCTGATCGAACGGGGCGCAGCGGCGACTGCATGTGCGGGAAGCGCGACCAGATCGGCCCAGGTCCCTCGGCCGGAGCCGAGTTGGTGCGACATGGCGATCACGCGCTCACCGGCACGCAGTCCGCTGTCACCGCCGTCGACCACGATGCCGGCCAGGTCCCAGCCGAGGGTCATCGGCAAGGGCGGCGTTCCTTCGCCGATGGCGCCTTCCCGTGTCTTGTCATCGACGGGATTGATGCTGGTCGCCACGGTCCGGATCAGCACCTCTCCGGCGCCCGGTTCGGGCTCGGGAGCCTCGACGATGCCGAGGACATCAGGGGTGCCGAAGCGATCGATCTGTATGGCGCGCACGAAAAGCCCTTCACATCTACGGATACTGACAGCAGGGCCCAACACCATTAATGATCCAGAGATTCCCGTTGCCGCGACGGCTCGCACATCGGCCCCTCAGCGGTCGCCGTCGTTGTCCACGACTCCGCAGCGCCCCACCAAGAGGGAGCGTGCCGCCGGTAGGGGAGTGCGGTGCATCGTGCACTGTGCATCGCACCGGTGCGCACCAGGGCGTGGATCAGGGCGCGGCTGGTGGTGTCGCGTACGACGGCGCCGGTCGCTGGGCCCTGGCCCTGGCTCTGGCCCTCGACCGTGGTCAGTCGAACGCTTTGCCAACGTCGTGGGGCAGCGGGAGCGATGGCCTGTGCGAGCCGTGCGCGGACGCGGCGCACGCTCGGGCCGAAGCCGAAGGCCTCGTGCGACGCCAGGCGGGAGAGGTCGCCGCCCGCGCCGCAGCTGAACCCCCGGCGGCCAAGAGCCGCAGCGTGTTCGGGATCGGGCGGCGCCGGTAGCCGCGGGCAAGCCCAGGAGAGCCTGGGTAAGCCACCGTCTCCGGCCGGCGGCTTGCCCACTTGCCCCGAGACACGCTGGGGTCGTGACCATGCTCGGCCGGACCATCCCGGCCGGGGCCGTGAGGGAGGCCATGCCCTGCGCTGATGCCGGCCGTTGAGCCGTCCGTGACGACTACTGGTGTTTCCGAGCTCCTGGCGGAGTACGAGACCCGTACGTGGGCGCCCGCCCAGGCCGAGCGCGAGTTCCTAGATGATTGAGCGTGTTCGAGCGTCAGGGGGAGGCGCCAGTTGAGCACGTGATCCTGTTCCGCGCCATCACCTGAGACCGCAGCCGCGGGGCTGTCCCACTCCCAAGGCCATCGACTCCCGCAGCACCCTCAGTACCCGCCAGCGGCACGCAGCCGGCCGGATCGTCCAGGCCCTCGGCCGCCGCTTAACCAAGCGGCTCTCCTGGGCCCGGAACGCCCAACAGACAGATCTCTCGGCAACACGAGCGCTGCCAGCGCCCCCCATCGCGGGCATTGATCAGCGGCTCATCGGTTGGCAGGCCACCCGCCGCCGGCAGATAGCGGACGCGACGCCCACTCTGGTGGCCGACTACGAAGAGAAGCAGGGGCACGCGCCGGGGCAGCAGGCCGTGTACGTGCTGGACGGCCAGGCCGCTGAGCGGACGCGCCGCCGAAGCCCAAGGGGGCCGGATCGCTGGCCGAGCTGCGCGAGGGCTGGAGGGAGTCGGCGATCCGGGCGCATGGCGTCGTTGTCGTCTCCCGGTTTGCAGTTCGGGCGAGGGCAGCGGCCGCGGCGGTGTGTGCGCGGGTACGGCCGGTGGGCGATGTCGTCCTGGCCGCCGTCGACACCGTCGCCGTGGTGTACGTGATGCGCAGCATCGTGCGCACCAGGTCGTGGAGTGGGCCTCCGCCCAACTTGAAGTCACAGGTCAAGGGGCTGGTGTGACCGGTGCTCAGGGTGCTCATGCTGGTCATGGGCGGCTGTCTGGGCAGTAGATCGTCCATCAGCGGTGGGTTGCCCGTTTTTCGGTGCTCGAATCGGTGGCGGACATGCGCTCCCGACCAGTGACAGGCGTGACTCCGACGCCGTGGTGTCCGGCCACAGAGCCTCCGCAAAAACCCGTTGGCGGAACCATGGCGGCCACTGCTACGTTTCCGGAGGCCGTGCAGGAGAGCGAGGAGGTGGTACCCGTGAACGTATCGACATGGGTGCTCCCCTCCGGGGTCACGGTCGGGCGATAGGCCGTCCGGGAGCGCCGTTCAATGGCACTCCCGAAAGGCACGGCCATGCAATTCACTTCTGAACATCGTCTCGACGACGCTGTCCTCGAGCGCGAATTCACCCTCGGCGAGATCCCCGGCATCCTGTGGACGCCCGCATCCGCATCCATATCCGCACCGGCGCCGCTGATCCTGCTCAGCCCCCCTCCTCTCGGACTGCGCAAGGTGTACCCCCGGTTGGTGGCCCGGGCCCGGCACTCCGCGGCGGACGGCTTCGCCACGGCCACCATCGAGCTCCCCGGAAGCGGCGACCGGCCCCGTTGGCCCGCCGCCGAGCACGCCCTCGCCGACCTGCGCCGGGCGATGGAGGCCGGCGAGCCGGTCAGCGGCGAGATCATCGACGCCCTCATCCTCCCCCTGGTCGGCAAGGCGGTCCCGGAATGGCAGGCCGCCCTGGACGCCCTCCTACCACTGCCCGAGATCGGCGGCCCGGTCGGGTACTCGGGGGGAGTGATTTCCATCGGGACGCGGCTGGCGGTGGTCGAGCCGCGCATCTCGGCCGCTGTTCTGTTCGCCGGGAGTTTCGTCCCTCGCGCCATGTTCGAGGAGGCCCGCCAGGTCACCATCCCTCTGCACGTCCTGCTGCAGTGGGACGACGAAGGCAACGACCGGCAGGCGGCCCTGGACCTGTTCGACGCCTTCGGCTCCAAGGAGAAGACGCTGCACGCCAATATGGGCGGGCACACCGGCGTCCCGCAGTTCGCGGGGGACGCCGCGGCCCAGTTCTTCACCCGGCACCTGAAGTGACGCCGGGCCGTCAGGCCACCAGCAGACGGTAGCCGTGTTGGCCAGGATGCTGCTCATCCAGGG
>NZ_JBAMDC010000002.1:0-99531 GCF_036961605.1 Streptomyces sp. KLMMK | reverse complement strand
GCTGCTGCGCTACGTCACACGCATGAGCACGCGCCCCACCCCGTTCGGGGCGTTCGCGGGTGTCTCCGTCGGCCGCTTCGCCGACAGCAGCACCGAGCGCTTGGGCTCCACCGCGCTCGCCGCCGTCCGCACCCGCGCCGACTTCGGCTGGCTGCTCGGCGTCATCGAACGGATCGAACAGGACGAGACGCTGCGCGCCGCCCTGCCCGTCCACGTCAACCGCGCCTGCCACGTCGTGGACGACCGGCTCGTCCTGCCGCAGGCCGACGTCTACGGGCGGCGCGACGTCCGGCGGGCCACGGTCCGGGTCTCCCGGCCGGTCGCCGCCGTCCTCGGCCACGCGACGGAACCGATCGCTTTCGGGGACCTGCACGCCAAGCTCGCCGCCGAGTTCCCCCAGGCCGGTCCGCAACGGATCGCCGCCCTCCTCGGCAAGCTCTGGGACAGCCACTTCCTCGTGGGCGCCCTCCGCCCGTCGCCCACCGACCCCGACCCCACCCGCTCCGTGCGCGACGCGGTCGACCGCCTCCCCGGCGGCGCATCGTTCACCGCGGCCCTGGACGACGTCCTCGCCCGCACCGCCGGCCTCGACCGCGCCGCGCCCGCGGACGCCGACGACGCGCTGCGTGCCCTCCACCGCAGCCAGCACGCGCTGTGCACCACCACGCCCGCCGCACAGGCCGACGCACGTCTTGCCACCGTCGGCCGCACCCTGCACCGGGACGTGGCCCGGGCCGCCGCCGACGCCGCGGAGGTCCTGCTGCGCCTGGGCCGGTTCCCGCACGGCCACAACCACCTGTCGGCCTACCGGGACGCCTTCCTGGAGCGGTACGGCATCGGGGCCCGGGTGCCCGTGGAGGAGTTGCTGTCGCCCGAAACCGGGCTCGGGCCACCCGCCACCTACACCGAACCGCGCCCCGTGCGACCCCCCGGTCCCCCGTCCCCCTCCCGTGAACAGGAGCGCGACGACATCCTGCTGCGGGTCGTCAGCGGCGCCCTCAACTCCGGGGAGACGGAGGTCGAGCTGACCGACGACCTGCTCACCCGGCTCACCCGCTGGACACCCGCCGACTCGCCCGCCCCGTCCGCCCTCGACGTGTTCCTCCAACTGCACGCCCGCAGCCGGGAGCACCTCGACCGCGGCGACTGGCGGGCCGTCCTCGGCGTCACCCCGCTGGCCCCGGGCGGCCGCTCCCTCAGCCGCTTCCACGACCTGCTGGACGAGGCCGAACTCTCGGCCCTGCGGGAGCTCTACGAGGCCGAGGCGCGCGCCGAGGGGGCCCTGCCGGTCGAGCTCAGCTACCTGCCCAGCGCGGGCCGGGCGGCGAACGTCGCCCTCCACCCGGTCGTCCGGCCCTATGAGATCGCCGTCAACGTGGCGCCGTCCGTGCCCGCCGACCGCGTGCTGCCGCTGTCCGACCTGACGGTGGGGGTCGAGGGCGGGCGGTTCGTCGTCCGCTCCCGGCGGCTGGGCCGTCGGCTGGCCGTCGGGCAGAGCCACATGCTGACCACCATGCAGGCGCCGAACGTCTGCCGGTTCCTGCTCGAAATCGCGGAGGACGCCCGCCCCCTGCCGTCCGTCTTCCACTGGGGAGGCGTCGGCAAGGCCCCGTTCCTGCCGCGCCTGGTCCGGGACCGGATCGTGCTGAGCCCCGCCCAGTGGAACGTCACCGGCACCACGGTGGTCCCGGAGGGCCCGGGCAGCGCGGACGAGCGCTGGTTCCGCGGCGTCCGGCGCTGGCGCCGGGAGTGGCGCGTGCCGCGCCACGTGTACCTCGTCGAATTCGACAACCGCCTGCTCCTGGACCTGGAACACCCCGCCTTCGTCGCCGAACTGGCCGCCCAGCTGCACCGGGCCCGGGAACAGGGACGGCAAAGGGTCGTCGTCCAGGAGATGCTGCCCGACTTCGATCACCAGTGGCTGCGGGACGAGGCCGGGGCGCCCTACCTCTCCGAGGTCGTCGTCCCGGTGGTGACGACGGGCAGCCTCCGCACCGGAAACGCGCCGACGGAGGCGACGGCCCCCGGCCGGGGCCCGGACCGCCGGTCCGACCGGGTCCTCGCACCGGCGGACCGCCGGTGCCTGCCCGGCGGCGACTGGGCGTACCTCAAGCTCTACGGCACGCCGGAGCAGCTCGAACGCGTGGCGTCCGGCCGTGTCCCCGGCCTCGTCCGGAATCTCCAGGACGATGGCCTGCTGGACCGCTGGTTCTGGATTCGCTACGCCGATCCGGACCACCACCTGCGCCTGCGGCTGCGTGGCGCCGGCCCGGAGGCGGGAGAAGGCGTGCTGACCCGGGCCCTGCGCTGGGCCCGCGAGGCGGCCGGCGCCGAGGGGCTCTCCGCCGTCACGGTCGACACCTACCGGCCGGAGACCGAACGGTACGGCGGTCCGGCCGCGCTCACCGCCATGGAGCGCGCGTTCGGCGCCGACAGCACGGTCTGCGCCGCCGTACTCGGCGACGCGCGGGCCGCGGAACCCGGCTCGGGCCGCCTCATGGAGGCCGCCTTCACCCTGGACCGCTTCTTCGCCCACTGGGGGCTCGACCCCGCCGAACGGCTCTCCCTGGCAGCCGACCTGAGCGAGGGCCACCGCGCGGACGACACCGTCCGCAGCCTCGTCCGCCGGCTCGGCCTGCGGATCGCCGCCGCGGACCGGCCCGCGCCCCCCGAGCCCCGGGACGATGCCCGGCCGCCGGACCTCCTCCGCCCGTACGCCGACCTGCTCCCCGCAGCCGCCGGCACGGTGGACAGGCTGCACCGGGCCGGGGACCTGTGGCGGCCCCCGCGTGAGATCCACGCGAGCCTCGCGCACATGCACGCCAACCGGCTCTTCGGCATCGCCCGCGAATGGGAGAACCGGATGTACACGCTGTGGATGCAGGCGCTGCGCGCGGCGGCCCACCGGAGAGCGGCGGCGGACGAACCGGCAGGGACGGCACGGGACAAGAGGCCGGCCGGGACGGCACGGGACGAGAGGAGTGCGGAAAGCCTGTGATCACCCACCTGCTCGACCGTCCCGAGGACGTCGCACGAGCTGTCGAGGCCTTCCGGGAAGACGGTTACGTCGTGCTCGACGGCCTGTTCACCGAACAGGACGTGGCCTGCTTCCGGAGGCTGCGCGAACGGGCCGTCGCCGACACCCGGTTCACCGACGGCACCGACGACCGGCCGCTCTTCGTCACCAACCTGGTGGAGCGCTATCCCCGGGAGATCTGGCCGGCGGTCAGCCGGCCCCGGCTGGTGCGGTTCGCGGAAGCCGTCATGGGCCCCCGGGTCCAGCTCGACAGCACCGTGCTGTTCGGGGCCCCGGCGATGGAGACCGAACTCCGCGGCCTGCCGGTGCACTGGCACCGCGACCGCTTCGGCTCCTTCCCACAGGGCGGCTACGCCCACCCCCTGCTGATCATCTGCTTCCTCTATCTCCAGCCCATGACGGACGACGCGGGCCCCCTCCGCGTCGTCCCCGGCTCCCACCGCCGCGCCGTGACGATCGCCCCCGACGCGCTGGACCGGCCCCACCCCGAGGAGCGGCTGCTGGCGACCCGGCCGGGCCACCTCGTCGTCATCCACCACAATCTGCTGCACTCCGGCTCGCACAGCGTCCTGGTGGAGGAGCGGCAGTTCCTCGGCATCGGATTCAACACCTCCGCGATGCGCCAGGACGACACCTTCACCGGCCCCAACTGCACCGCCCTCGCCCGCACCGCGCGCCGCACCGGCGACCGGCGGGCCCTGCGCCTGCTGGGCCGCGACGACACCGTCAACCTGCGCCAGAACGCGGGCTTCACCTCACCCGAGGACTCCGTCTGGGCGCGCTGGGCGGACGAGGACGACCACGCGCTGAACCCGGCGGAGGACAAGGCCGTCCGCACCGCCCGGGCCGCGTTGCTCCCCGGCAGCCCCCAAGGACCGGCGGCGTAAGCCGGGAAGGAAGGAAGATCCCCCATGCGACTCTCCCGGGAGCAGGTCGAGCACTACCGCAACTTCGGCTACGTCGTGCTGCCGCGGCTCCTGAACGACGACGAGACCGGACGCCTGACGGAGGAGGTCCGGCGGGCCCACACCGATGCCTTCGCCACCGACGAGCGGACCGACGGGGGCGGGATCCCCGGCCGCTACCTGCCCATGATGACGCCGGACCGGACGCCGCTCAGCCTCTCCCTGCTGGAGGACCCCCGGTTCCTCGGCACGGCCGGGCAACTCGTCGGGAACGTGCTGCCGACCTTCGCGGAAAGCGTCCTCTTCTACCAGGAGGCCCCGCTGCACAAGGACGCGGTCCCCGGGATGTCCGGCATCAAGCTCATCATGTACCTGGAGCACGTGACGGGCGACACCGGTGCGCTTCGGGTGCTGCCCGGCTCCCACCACGCCGGCTACAGCGCCGTACTGGCCGAATGGCACCGCGAGTCCGGTGTCTGGGCGGGTGAGTGGGACGGCAAGCGCCTGCGCCGCCAGCTCGCCGGGCTCCCCCTCCAAGTGCTGGAGACCCGGCCGGGCGACGTCGTGGCCTTCGACTGGCACCTCTGGCACGCGACACTCGGCGGAATCGACCGCCACCAGTGGACGGTCAGCTACGTCAGGGACCCGGAGACCCCGGAGGAGACCGAGCGCTTCCGTCGGCAGATGGCGGCCGTCGACGAATCCGGGCTGGACCTCCCGTACGACCCGGCAAGGTACCCGCGCTACGCACCGGCCTGGCTGACCACGGGCCTCGGGGACGAACGGCACGACCGGACCATCGGACGCATGCGGGAGCTGGGCATGGTCGCAGTGGAGCAGGAGGGGGCACCTTCCGCGCACTGAAGCGGACGACGGGCCAGCTGGTCCTGACTGCACCGGGCGGGCGCCGTCGTACCGGCCGGCCGGGGGATCGGCGCTCGGCACTACCAGGGCACGTCATGCCCCTGGTAGTCGAGGAAGTGGAGGCCAGGTACCCCCCGGCGGCTCTCGATCGTCTCCGCCACCCCGGGAACGCTCTCCTCCACGCCGAGATCGGCGTCCGGTCCACCGAGTCCGGTGCGCACCCAGCCCGGGTCCATGAGCAGCAGTGTCCGCTTGTCCTCGGCGTAGCGGGCGGCGTAGCTGCGCATCAGCTGGTTCAGTGCGGACTTGCTGGCTCGGTACAGGTCCTGCCCACCCTCCGTGTTCAGAGCGATGCTGCCCTGGTCGGAGGACATGACGCCGATGGTCCCGGTCGGCGCGACCAGCGGGCGGAGGGACTCCACGACGCGCATCGGGCTGAGCGCGTTGGTGATCATGACCTCGGTGAACATGTCCGTCGGCACCTCGCCGATCGGGATGTCGCCGCGCGTGATGGCGGCGTTGACGAAGAGCAGGTCGAGGGTGCGCCGCGCCAGTCGGTCGCCCAGGGCCGATATCTGCTCCGGCTCGGTCATCTCCAGCGACTCGACGGTCAGCCGCCCTCCGGAGGCCTCGGCCAGGTCGTGGAGGCCGGTGCGCCGGTTGCCGCGGACCGTGCCGATGACGTCCCAGCCGCGGCGGACGTACTCGGCGGCGAGACCGAGGCCCAGGGTCCGGGAGGCCCCGACGATGAGAGCGGTCTTCCGGGTGTCGGTCATGTGATTCCTATCGTGGGTCAGGGGGTTCAGGACCGTCGGAGTACCGGTGACGATCACTCATGATTCGAGTCTCCGAGTGATCCGGCCGGGCGTCCAATACCCTTCCGACGCGATTGATACCGTCAGGGCATGGATCTGGATTTAGATCTGCGGAAGCTCCGCTATTTCGTCGCGGTGGCCGAGCACCGGCACTTCGGCCGGGCGGCACAGGCGCTGTTCATCGCGCAGCCGGTCCTCAGCCGGCAGATCCGCGCGTTCGAGCAGGAGCTGGGATGCCGGCTCTTCACACGAACCACGCGCAGCGTTGAACTGACCCCCGCCGGGCAGCAGTTGCACGACGAAGCGCGAAGGATCACCACGGTGGTGGCCGCGGCGCTGCGGCGCGTGCACGAGGCCGAGCAGGGCGCGCAGCGGCTCGTCATCGCCTTCTCCCCCGGCCTGCACGTGTCGGAGGCGATCCGGGCGTTCACGGCGAGCCACCCGAAGGTCGGGATCGATGTCTTCCCGCTGCGCTGGTGGGAGCAGGACGCGCCGCTTCGCGACGGCCGGGCGCACGTCGGATACCTCCGGCACCCCTTCGACGACTCGGGGCTGCGCACCGTTCCCATCGGTCACGAGACCAAGGTCGTGTGCCTGCCCGTGACGCATCCACTGGCCGGGCGGCGCACACTCACGTCGGCCGATCTCGACGGTGAGCCGATCCTCGACGTCAGGACGCGGCGGACGTCCTCACTGGAGGAGAAGTTCGAGCTCATCGCCTCCGGGCAGGGCATCGCACTCGTCCCCGTCAGCGTCGCGGGCTCGTACTCGCGGCCTGACCTGGTCCACCTGCCCGTCACCGATGCCCTGCCCGTCGAGACCTGCCTGGCGGTGCCGGAGAGCAACTGCTCAGGCCCCGCACGGGACTTCCTGGACATCGCCACCGCCACCCTGCGCGACGACTCCGGCGACGAGACCGGGGACGCGGGCCCGGCGCGCCCGACGGCAACGGCAGCGGCAGCAGGGACAGCGGCTGCGCTCAGTCCTCCCAGGGCCAGCGTGCGTCCCGGCCGTCTTCCAGCAGCGGCACCATCCGGAATGCCGCGTCGGTGAGCCCGCCGAAGGTGTGCCGGTCGGCGGATCCCGACGGGCCGTGACCGGGCCGGTAGCCGGCCAGGTTCCAGGTGTAGACCGGAATGTGGGCCGGGACCTGCTCGGTCGGGTGGCCCGCGTGGTGGTAGGCGGCCTGTTCGTCGGTGACGATCAGGACGCGGTCGTGACCGCGGTAGTGCCGGCGCACCGCCTCGGTGGTGTCGGTGCCGCCGAGGCTCCCGAAGCGCTCAAGGACCTTGAGGACCGACTCGCCCTGACGGTAGGCCACGGGCGCGCTGGTGGTGCCGAACTCGACGAGATCGGCATCGGCCGCGCGCATCGCCACAGCCGTGCCGAAGATGGCCGCGGCGTCCGCGCGGTTGAGCTGGGAACGGTCGGACAGCGGTGACCACATGGAGCCGGAGCGGTCGACCAGGACCAGGGTCCGGCCGGGCAGCCGGGGCACGTTCTCCAGCGAGTGGCCCAGGGCCCGCTCCAGCGGGTAGGCCCAGCGCAGCGAGGGCGCGTGCTGGTAGGCGGCCAGGTACCGGAAGGGGAACTGCTGGGACCGCGCGACCTCTTCCGGGTCGGCGATCCGCGCCGCCACCTGCTGGGCGACCTCGTCGGACACTCCGGCCTCGTCGAAGTTCCGCAGGTTGCGGACGAGGGCCATCGTGCCCATGGACGGAATGACGGCCTCCCACGCCGCCGCGTCCATCGGGCCCTGCAGCCAGCCGGCCAGCGCTTCCCAGGTCATGCCCGCTGCGGCGAGCCGCTCGGCGCCGCCGGGACCGGTGGCCACAGCCCGCCGCTCCTCCACGGGCACGGCCATCAGTGCCCGGTGCGCGGTCAGGGTGTGGTCCGAGACGGGCGGAGTGGCGGTGTCGGGGTTGTGGCGGCGGTCCAGGGCGTACTGGAACAGCGCGCCCTGCCACGGCTTGTCCGGGTCGGGCGTGGGGTGGACGAGGTTGAGTACGTCGCCGAAGCGGTAACCCCTGGAGGCGGTGTCGTACTTCAGGAGGTTGCGGCCGGTGTACAGGCGCTTGACCGCGTCGGCGATGCCTCGCTTGACGGGCTTCGGGACGGTCCGGCCGTAGGCGGAGGTCCAGTAGGCCAGCATCTCGCCGGGCTCGTCCGCGCGGCGCAGTACGGAGTCGAGGACCTGGCGATTGGTGGGGCCGTCGGTGGCGCCGGCGTCGAGACGTGCCTTGACGTACTCGGCGGCGCCGACCAGGGAGGCGGTGCGCATGCGGCCGTCGCCGCGCAGCCACCGGAGGAGACCGGCGGTCCAGGCCGGATCCTCGACGGCGAGCTTGCGTACGAGCGCCGCGAACCTGTCGTCACGACCGGTTCCGCTCTCATGGTAGGTCTGCTGGGAGACGAAGTTGGCAACCGCGAGCAGGAACAGCTCGGAGCGCGCGTCCCGGGCGTGCCCCTTGCCGCCGAGGTGTGTGCGGGTGCGCCGTCCGGTCGTGGTCACGGGCGAGACGGGCCCGGCCGCCTTGGAAGCACGGGTGTTGAAGCGTGCCATGTGAATTCCCCCGAATTCGTCGGGGAAGCACGGCACGGGGCGTCCGAGATCACGAGGTCGGCGACGGTACAGACAGCTGCTCTTCCTGGCTGAGCTACACCAGCCCGTGGCTGGGGCGGGATTCGAACCCGCGACCGGCTGTTCCAGAAGTAACCGTCACCTGCGCACCGGACGCCCCGGTGCCGCGCCTCCCGAGTTCAAAGTGGCCACGGCATGGGATTCGATCACAACGAAGTAGCCGTGGCCCGCGCACCGGGAGGTGCTGAAGCTTGGCGTCCAGAGTTCAAAGCGGCGGAACCGACAAGGTGCTCTGCCCCTGAGCTACGCCGGCCTGTGTGCCGGCGGCGGGATTCGAACCCGCGCCCTCCCGATGAGGAATCGAAGTAGGTCCCGCCTTCGCACCTGGACACCGATCACTCTAGGAGTACGGACGTCCAAGGCGCCAAGGGTTTTTGGGGCCGGGTGCGCGCTGTCCCCGCAGGCGCATGAACTGGTACCGCCTTTCACACTCTCTGGTAAGTGACGTCCGAGGCACCGACCGCGCCGGACGTCGGCAGGTCCCGGGTCCGCCCTATGGGGGAGAAGAGCAGGAGCAGCCCGGCGAGAGGGACGCCTGCTGTGGTGATCCACATGGCTGCGTGGAGCCCGAGGGCTTCGCCGAGCGTTCCGCCGAGCAGTGCTCCCAGCGGGATGGTTCCGTAGTTGAGGAATGCCGTGGTCGCGGTGAGGCGGCCGAGGAGCTCCGGCGGGCAGTAGCGCTGTTGGAAGCTTGCCTTGATGACGTTGCCTGCCACGACACCGGCGGAGACGCAGAAGCCGCCGGCTATGCAGAGCAGGACTCCGGCTCCGTCCGTGGTCAGTGGGATGAGCAGGGCGCATACGGGCAGCCCCAGTTCGAAGAGCAGCGTCGCACGGGCTGTGCCGACCCGGCCTGCGGTCCTGCGTGCGGCGAGGGCTCCGGCGACGCCCCCTGTACCGGCGGCCGCAATGATCGCGCCGACGGGGCCGGGGTCCAGTCCGACGGTTCGGACCAGGAAGACCACCAGGATCGACTGGTATCCCATGAGGGCCAGGTTGGAGGTGGCTCCGAAGAGCGTCAGGGTGCGGAGCCAGGGGTCATGTGCGACCAGCCGCAGGCCCTCGCCGATGTCACTGACCAGAGTTCCGGAGTGACGAGCGGTTCTGGTGGGGCGCGCCTCGCGATGGCGGATGCCCGACAGGCAGAGGAGGGATACGAGGAACGTCGCGGCGTTGGCGAACATCGCGTTGACCGCACCGGTGAATTGCGCGATCAGGCCGCCCGAGCTGATCCCGGCGATCTGTGCGGCGGCTGCGCTGCCGTGCAGCTTGGCGTTGCCTTCCGGCTGGTCGTCGGGTTCGAGAATGCTGGGGAGGTAGGCGCTGTATGCGGTCTGGAAGAACACTGCGGCCGTGCCCGTCAGGAGGGCGACCGCCAGCAGCAGACCCATGCTCAGCTGTCCGGCCCTAGCGGCGAGCGGGACGCCCGCGAACAGGACGAAGGAGATCGCGGCGGCTGCCAGCATGATCGGCCTGCGTCGGCTCCGGTCCACCCAGGCGCCCACCGGGAGGCCGATGATCAGCCAAGGGATCCAGGTGGCCGCGGTCAGCAGGCCGACCGTGAACGTGTCGGCGTGCAGGTGGGTGACGGCGATCAGCGGCATCGCCACGCCGGTGACGGACGCGCCGAACTTGCCGGCGGTCTCACCGCACCACAGCAGACGGAAGTCCCGGTGACGCCGCAGGAGGCCGCCGCGGCGTATGCGCCCGTTCATGCGATGCCGCGTCTCTTGCGGGGGAAGGACTGCAGCTGCACGACGACGGGGAGCGCGCCGGGCGCCGGTTCGGTATCCGGGGCGGGCGTGTGGCGGGCGATGACGGCCATCAGTTCCGCGTTGAGCGCCGCCAGCTGATCCGGGGTCATCCGCAGATCGCGCCAGTCCGAGACCGTTCCGGCGTCCCGCCACGAGTCGTCCCAGTCCTCGTTGAGGTAGGTCGTCACCCTGCCGAAGTACTGGTGCACCAGCTCGTGCAAGTAGACCGACAGCGCACCACGGCTGCCGGGGTCGTCACGGAAATCGGCGGTGCGCAGCTCGTTCGTGCCGCCGGCCTTTCTCCACCAGCGCTCCCTCTTCGTGCCCCGCCCGGCCTCTTCCTCGATGAAGCCGTGCTCTGCGAGATGGCGCAGATGCCAGCTGACGGTGCCGGTATTCTCCCCGAGCCGCTCGGAGAGCCCGGTGGCGGTGGCGGGGCCGTCCAGACTCAGCAGTTCGAAGATCTGCATCCGCAGTGGATGCGCCAGCCCGCGCAGGCTGCGTGCATCGATGCGGCGTGGGGGCTTGGGGGGTTGCGCTGCGCGCTGGGGTTCATCGGCCATGCCGACATCGTAAGTTGCAGAGGATTCTCTGCATAGAGTTCTCTGCAGAGGAAGCTCTGCAGAGCTCCGGAAGAACAATGCCCGCCGTGACGCGCAGTCTTGACGGTGGGTCAGTCGACCCGGGGTGCCACCCCGGTCCACACTCGAACATATGTCACCTTTCATGATGAAACGATTCCCCTTTGTACAGTCTCTTCTTGGCGCGCCCACGCCCAAATCGGATCAGGCACACACAGAGGAGCAGATATGCGTACATGGAGGACGGCGGTCGCCGCCGCGTCGATGGCGGCCCTGACGTTCATCGGCGGCACCTCACCCGCCGGGGCGAGAGGAGCGGCCGATGACCCGTCCGCCCCGGCCACCGTGCCGGGGGGACGCGACGCCGACAGCGGCAGCGTCGATGCCGGCAAGGCCGGTTCGGATGCCGACGCGTCCTCGGCGATCCGATGTCAGGGCCAGGTGCAGCGCCCGCACAACTCCACCCATGTGCCCGGCACCATCAACGTCGTCGTGACGGTCTCGTGCTCGGCACCGGTGCCGGAGATCACCACCCGCGCGGCCCTGTACAAGAACGGGCAGCTCGTCAATCAGTCGACGTTCAGGACGCAGAGGAACACCCGCAGCGCCCAGAACAACGCGGCCGTGAGGTGCAGCCCCGGCAAGTACCGGGGCTGGATGTACTTCAAGGTCATCTTCCCGCCCGGCTACCGCCCGCCGACCGCCTCCGCCAACGCTCTCGGCCAGGAGGTCGCCCTGAACTGCTGAAGCCGCTGAAGCTGCTTAATCGGCGGAATCGGCCGAACCCACTAACCCGCGGCCGCCGGAAGGGCGGCACCGTGTTGTCAAGTGGCGCCGCCGGGGAAGGATCACGGTGTGCGCCCCACCCCTGCCCGGATCCTGCGTCGGCGAGTGGCACAGCTCGACGCGGCCGCGGACCTGACCGAGGACACGGACGCCCGGCTGCGCCACTTCACCTCCGTCATGACGGCGTGGACCGAGCCTGAAATGACGGCCCTGACGGAGGGACCGGCCATCCTGGCGCCGTCCGAAGTGGAGGAAGCGGACGAGACGGCCGACAGCTGCCTGCTGCTGGGCCGGCTCGCCCGGGACGAGGAGTGCCTCGTCCGGGGGCCGCTCGACCGGGCGCGACAGCACTGGATCGGCACCGGCCCTCACGAGCTGATGCCCCACCGGCGGCCCGCCCCGGACCGGGAGCACTTCACCGCGCCCGGCGGTGATTCCGGTCCGCCCAGCACGAAGCCGTTCCACCTGGGGCTCTACACGTCCACGGCGCGGCGTGACGGGCCGGGCATGTGGCGGATGTTCCTCGACCTGGGATCGAGTCTCCACCCCCGGCCCTGGCAGACCTGGGAGCTACCGGTCGCCGCCCCGGCCGCGGACGTTCTCTGCATCGGCGGCGCCGGCGACTGGGCGGCGTTCGTCGGACGCTATCCGCTGGTCCGCGGCGACGACGTCTACCCCGACTGGGCGAAGATCGCCCGGGACTTCGCCGGGGTGCACATGACCCTGCGCGCGATCGTCGCGGCCCAGGGGTTCCGTATCCCGGTGACGGACGGCCTGGCCGCCGCGCCCTTCTGGGACATCGAATCAGTGCTGTGGCTGCGCTGGTCCTTCTCCACCCCGCGCCTGGTGGAGATCACACCGCCCGACGCCCGGCCGTGACCACTGCGACAGGAGCCGGCTCGGCCTCGCCCCGGCCTCGCGTCCTACGCGGTGCCGGGCCCGTCGAGGAAGCGGAGCAGTACGGCGGCCTCCGCGCGGAGCCGCGCGGCACGGTCCGCATGCGCGGGCGCGGTCAACTGCGCTGCGACTTCAAGTCGCTCGGCGGCCTCGGCGCGTACGACATCGACCATGCCGCGCTCGCTCAGTTCACGCCGCGGCGCTTCGGTGGCGCCGGCACCGACCGGCGAGTGCTCAAGAGCCACGCCGCGGAGCTCGGCTTCGTCCACAGGCACCGCCTCAGCGTTGTCCAGCGCGGCAAGTGTCGCGCGCAGGGCACTCACCGCGGCCTTGTCTCGGGCGCGCATCGCTTCCGGCAGTGCTTGACGCATACGAAGACGTACAGACATACCGATGACCCTATGGACCTATGCCTGGGCCCACAACGCGATATACGTGCAGCCGCTGATGAGTGAAGGGCGGCGGACCTTGGCACGCCGGTGCCGTGGCCCGCCGTCCTTCACCTCGTGGCCCGGTCAGTCGTAGGCGAGCGCCTCGAGCCTGTTGTACGAGCCGTTGAAGCGGTCGTGGTCGCCGACGGTGGGGCCGGTGTTCGTGTGCTGCCAGAAGGTGTAGAAGCCCCAGCCGTTCGGCAGCTCGCCGGAGGAGGAGCCGTAGCGCGGCACCCACAGCGGGTTGTACTTGCCGAATCCGCCGTAGTTGCCGGTGCACTTCTTCCACCACGTCGTAGAGGTGTAGATCACCGCGTCGCGCCCGGTGTGGTCGCGGTAGGCGTCCAGGAAGTCATCGATCCAGTCGATCATCCGGCCCGTGCTCAGGCCGTAGCAGGTGCTGCCGTAGGGGTTGTACTCCATGTCGAGCACGCCCGGCAGCGTCCAGCCGTCGTCCGTCCAGCCGCCGCCGTGGCGGACGAAGTAGTCGGCCTGTGCACCGCCGCTGGAGTTGTTCGGCAGCGCGAAGTGGTACGCACCCCGGATCATGCCCGCGTCGTACGAGCCGTTGTACTGCTGGGCGAAGTGGGGGTTGGTGTAGCTGGTGCCCTCGGTCGCCTTGGCGTAGGCGAATCTGACGCCGCTGTTCCAGAGCTTGGACCAGGCGACGTTGCCGTTGTGGCTGCTGACGTCCACACCGTTGACCGTGGCGCTCACCGCGGCGCTCGCCGAGGGGTCCGCCGGGGGGAGGTCGGGCTCCGAGGGGTCGGGCAGCGAGGAGCCCTTGGCGGCCAGGCCGCGCTCACCCTCGTGAGCGCGGATGGTCGAGCCCATCCAGTCCTGCTCGGGGTGGGTCGGCCGGACGTCGATTCCGGCGTCCGCGGCGGCGGTTCCGGGAAGAGTGACGAGCAAGGTGAGGACGGTCAGCAGGGAGAGGAGGATGGCCGCCGCTGTGGGGGGATGCGGGCGGCCCGGGCCGGAGTGGTGCTCGGGCATGAGGTGCCTCCGAGGCCATGGTGGGGGGAGAGTGCGGGGAATTCAATGGTCACCGCATTGGTATGACCATCCCTTCTTCGACGATGTCCTCGCCCGGAAACTCTCTGCCGGAGTTCGGTCCGGCCACGAGGACCGCCTCCTCCGGCACTCGGGTGCACGTTGTACTGCCACTCTCACATCCGGACGGAGGCCGAACAGTTTCCCTGCGCCATGTGGGTGACGCGGGCGGAGAACGGGCTCAGCAGTTCTCAGTGATCACGTCTTGCAGGGTCGAGAGGGAATTG
Organism: Streptomyces sp. KLMMK; assembly: GCF_036961605.1. Lineage (NCBI taxonomy): Bacteria > Bacillati > Actinomycetota > Actinomycetes > Kitasatosporales > Streptomycetaceae > Streptomyces > Streptomyces sp. KLMMK. The sequence goes on along the minus strand of NZ_JBAMDC010000002.1, from coordinate 85,540 downwards.
TTGTCGTCGGCCACCTTGGTGCGGAGGCTCTCCAGAGTCTGCTTGAGGGCCTGGATCTCCTTCTCAGGTGGATCCGGCTGCGCCTGGAGGCTCGCGATCTTGTCTTCGAGCTCACCGATCCGCTCTTCGGTACGGCGGATTTCCTTCTCAAGTTCCTTTGCCAGACGCTTCATCATCTGGCAGGGCGATTCGTCGGCGGGAGACATCTCCATCACTCCTCATCGGTTCAGTCGGAGAAGGCCGGAGAATCGCAGGCTACGTCCGTGCGCAAGGCACGGCACCCTGGTGCCGTCCGACGGAGTTCCGGCTCAGTGGTGGTGGCCGTGCCGGCCGAGGGTTTCCACGGGGGTCGCGCCGGGGCGGGTCCATTGCGGCACGGGGCGGCTGGTCGGGCCCCAGGTGGCGCGGCCGGCGGCGTCCGAGCGCCAGTACCAGCAGGCCTGGCGGCCCTCGGCCGGGTACCCTTCGCGAACGTCGCCGATCACCGGCCAGCCCTCGGGATTGTCCTCCCACGCCTCGCCCCGGCCGTAGGGCGTCATGTCGAGCAGGCCGAGAGACCCGTTGACGCGCTCGTTGCCACGGCCCGTCGTGGAATAGGTGAGGAACACCCGGTCGCCGTCGCGCAGGAAGGAGACGAGGTATCCCATCTCTCCGCCGACCGGTGCCTCCACGTCCCGCACCGAGTACCAGGGCTGGGTGTAACCCATGAACTCGACGTAGGCAGCCACCTCCTCCCACGGGCCCGTGGTCAGGACGGCGAACGAGACACCCCGGGCGTTGAGGTAGACCGCGTCCTTCACATGCCAGGCCGTGGTGGTGCAGCCCTCGCACTGCCCTTGGTGCGGCGCGCCGTCGTACCACATGTGCTGGTAGACCACGAGTTCGTCGCGCCCCTGGAACAGGTCCAGGAACGGGACCGGCCCGCCGGATCCGACGACCTCGACCGTCCCGTCGAGCTCCACCATCGGCAGCCGCCGCCTGGCCGCGGCGATCGCATCGCCCTCATGGGTGTGCGCCTTCTCGCGGACCAGCAGCTCCTCGCGCGCCGCCTGCCAGGTGGCCAGGTCGACGACCGGCGGCTTGCCGGGGAGGTCACTGCTCGCACTGCCGAGCGTGGTCGTCATGGCGTCCTCCGTGGTGTCTCGTGCCAGGCAGCGTCGTACCACGTCCTACGGGACTCACCACGACAGACTCGCGTCCCGGAGCGGAACTCATCACGGCGGATGGTGCACCCGGCCGAGCCGGCGTGTGCGGCAGGAGGGCGGCTCCCGCCGTAGGCTGGATCTCACGCGTGATCGACAGGAGGCTGACGTGGCCGAGACGTCGCTGGCCGAGGTGATGGGCGAGCTGGCCGGGCTCGAGGACCCGAAGACACGCAAGGTGAACGAGAAGCACGGCGACGATCATGGTGTGAACCTCGGCAAGTTGCGCGCGCTCGCGAAGCGGCTCAAGACGCAGCAGGACCTCGCGCGTCGGCTCTGGGAGACGGGTGACACGGCGGCAAGGCTGCTGGCGATCCTGATCTCCCGCCCGAAGGCTTTCGAACGCGACGAGCTGGACGTGATGTTGCGCGAGGCGCGCACGCCCAAGGTGCACGACTGGCTCGTGAACTATGTGGTGAAGAAGAACCCGCACGCGGAGGAGCTGCGCCTGGCCTGGTCCGCCGATCCGGATCCGGTGGTCGCAAGTGCCGGCTGGGCGCTGACCACCGAACGCGTGGCGAAGAATCCCGGGGGCCTCGACCTCGCAGGCCTGCTCGACGTCATCGAGGCGGAGATGAAAGGCGCCCCGGAGCGGCTGCAGTGGGCGATGAACCACTGCCTTGCTCAGATAGGGATCGAGCACGCCGAGCACCGCGCCCGTGCGATCGACATCGGCGAGCGCCTGGAAGTGCTCAAGGACTACCCGACTTCCCCGGGCTGCACGTCTCCGTTCGCGCCCGTCTGGATCACCGAGATGGTGCGCCGGCAGCAGTAGGCAGGGTTCGCGCTCATCGGCGACGGCCACCCGAGCAGGACATCGGGCACCGCAACGCCGCGCCCGGCACTGCCCCGTGGCGCGTTCAGGCCCTCTGGCGTACCTGGGTGCGTCGCCCCACCCTGAGGACAGAGCTCCGTCGGTCGGGACATCCGGGAGGGCACATGCTGTACGTCTTCGGTTTCGAGCGCATCGGCGTGGTCGCGAGCGACATGTACTTCGTGGATCCCGACCCCATCCCGGGGCAGGAGGGCGCCGAACGGGGAGTGCGCCTGGAAGTACGCGTCCTGCGGCGCGGAGACCTGCCGGGAGGCATCTACGCGTCGCGACCCATCGTGGTCGACCGCCCGGTGTGGCGTGCCGACCTCCTGGAGTCCGTGGCGGGCCCGTCCGGCAGCCTGGACCGGGCGCACCACCACCCGAGGTTCGACGGCTGGGAGCCCGGCGGGCGCGTCTTCGTCGAGGAACTCTCCGCCGCACCGCTCGACTGGGTGGCCGGCAGGCTGGCGGACCTCGGCACCCTCCTGGCCGAGGCCGGCGTCCCGGCCTCCGAGGCGGGCCCGGACGACGCCGCCGACCTGCGCAACGCCGTCCCGGACATCATGGCGGCCGTACGGAGGCTGCTCGACGGGGTGGCCAAGGGGGAGTTGGGCCGTCCGCCCGCCGGCCTGGCCGAGGAGGACATCGCGAACGCCCGCGTCAGCTGGCTGTGACGGCCTGCCCGGGCGTGGCCGGGCGGAGTGTGCATGGGGTGTGAACGCACAGGCGCGCGCCCATGGCGGACATCCGGGGTGCGCCCCCTCCCCCGCGACGGAGGCGCCACGCTGTCGTCTCCGCCGTCGGGAGGAACGGCCGGTGCGCCCGCCTCATCCAAGGGTGCACCTACGAATCGATACACAGCATGAGGATCCGGTAATTATCGGTCGCGATGATGGCATTACCTGCAAAACGCCCCTGCGCCTCACTGTCGGGCACTCGGGCCGCACACACGGGGGACCATCATCAACGTCAAGCGCACCACCGCATGCCAGTTGTCCCAGGAGGACATCCTCTCGGTTGTCCACGGCACCACGCTGGCCGTCCACGTCCCGGGATTCGTCCACCCCGAGGCGCTCGCCTCGGCGCGGCGGCAGCTCTTCGACCACCCCGACCGGGGCAGTCTGAGCCAGGCCGCGGAGTTCAAACGCATCGGATTCGCCTACTCCGAGATCAGCGACAGCGCCTCACGCGATCGCTACCACGCCGAGGCGCGCACCAACATCCAGCGGATGCGCGACCTGTTCGCGCCCTACGCCTCACCCAGTGACGTCCTGCGGCTGCTGCTGGAGGAGACCTGGGCCGCCGGGGCCGGCTTGATGCACGTCGAAGGCCGCAAGGCGTTCATCGGCATCTGCCGCTACCAGGACAAGAACGTCGACCTCAATCCGCACACCGACGCCCTCGAGCGGAACCTGCCCGCCGAGCACGCGCGCCGCCTCGAAGCACAGCTCTCGATCAACATCTACATCAACATCCCGCGCACCGGCGGCGAGCTGGAGCTGTGGGGGACCGAGCCCGGCGAGGACGCCTACCACCACCTCATGGACGGGCGGACCTGGGGCATCGACCGCGAGAAGATCGGCCCGCCCGTGGAGGTCGTCAAGCCGGCCCCGGGCGACCTGCTCCTGCTCAACCCGCGTCAGATCCACGCCGTGCGCCCGTCAGGGGACGAGCCCCGCATCACTCTGGGGCACTTCCTCGGCTACTACGGCACCGACCTCCCGCTCGAACTGTGGAGCTGACGGTGAACAACGACGTCAAAAGCATCGGCCATGACATCGAGGAAACCGTCGAGGAAGTCGTCGGCGCCAACGGCACCGACCACACGGCCGGAATCAACAGCCTCAACGGCCTCAACGGCCTCAACGGAAACGGCCGCACAGGCCTCGCCCAGCACTCCTATGTCCTGGACGGTCGCAGCAAGGCGAGTTTCGGGGAAAGGGCCAAGTCACTCCCTCTCGCCGGGAAACGGGCCGTCCTGCTGGTGAGCGTAGGACAGCGCTACCACGAGGGCGATAAACTCCGCGCCACAGTGGAACTCATCCAACGCAGCGAGTTTCAGCAGCTGACCATTGCCGTGGCTGATACTCTGCAGCGCACCAACTATCTCGGGTTTTCCCGGCAGGACGCTTACGACCGCGCACTCAGGGCGGGGGACGAGTGGCTGCAGCGCAACGAGGAGACACTCGCAGGGCTCTCCGCGATCAGCGATGTCCTCCGCTGGGACGAGGCGCTGCGCGACCCGGTCTACCCGCAGTTCCGCAAGCACATCGAGGACGCCTACGAGCACGACCCGCACTACCAGCAGGCCCTGCTCCGCACCATCGGAAAGTTCCTCGACCGTCTCACCGCCCGCGACCCGGAAGCGGATATCGCCGCGGCGTCCCGGAATTGCCTGTCCTACCTCATCGAGGAATGCCCCGTCATCATGCCGACCTGGGCACACCGCGGATACGACTATGTGATTTATCCGCAGCCCATGACGGTGGCCATGGCGGAGACCCGCCGGCTGTTCGTCGAGGACGCGTACCCCGGCAAGGCGGAATGGCTCTCCCTGAAGTTCAAAAAGCGGGCCGCCACCGTCCAGGACATCATCTGAACCGCCCTTCGACCCGGTGTAGGGGAACATCACCGTGACAGCATCGACCGACCGCAAGTGGTGGGCATTCACCGGTGTCAGCCTCATCAGTTTCCTCGGCTGCATCGACCTCACCATCGTCAATACCGCCGCCCCGCAGATCCAGGCCGATCTCGGCGCCTCCGTGACCGACCTCCAGCTCATCGTCAACATGTTCATCGTCGCCCTGTCGATGTTCATGGTGACGATGGGGCGGCTGGCTGACACCTACGGCCGGCGTCGCGTCCTCTACACCGGAACCGTCGTCTTCGCCCTGGCCTCCCTCGGCGCCGGACTCGCCCCGGGCACCGGCTGGCTCATCGCCTTCCGGTTCCTCCAAGGCGCCGCGGGAGCCGTCCTCTACACCTCCACGGGCGCCATCGTCCAGAACGCCTTCCCCCGGTCGCAGCGCGGCCGCGCCATCGGCGCCCTCTACGGCGTCAACGGCCTGGGCCTGGCCATCGGTCCGCTGCTCGGCGGAGTCATCGTCTCCGCCGTCGGCTGGCACTGGGTGTTCTGGCTCAACGTCCCCCTCACCGCCGTCGCCCTGGTCCTGTGCTCCTTCAGCGTCAAGGAGTCCCGCGACCAGGGCGCCCCCGGTCTGGACTGGCCCGGGCTCGTCCTCATCAGCCTGGGCATCCCCGCCGTGGTCCTCGCCTTCACGCTCGGCGACCACTGGGGCTGGTCCAGCGCACCCACCCTGGGCCTGCTGGCCTTCGCGGCCGCCTCGCTCGTCGCCTTCCACGCCGTCGAACGCCGCGCGACCGACCCCATCATCGACTTCCGGCTCTTCCGCCACCGCGCCTTCCTCGGCGCCATCGTCTCCGACTTCGCCCTGGCCTGCTTCTACGCCACCGTGCTGTTCCTGCTGCCCCTCTACCTCAGCGGCGTACGGAGCTACGACGGTTACGCCACCGGTGCACTGCTGCTGTCGTGCACCGCCGTCATGGCGGCGCTCTCCCCCGGCGTCGGCCGGCTGACCGACCGCTACGGCCCCAGGAAGCTCCTCGCCGCCGGCTTCGCCGCGTTCACCGTCTCGGCCCTGATGCTCGCGCGCATCGCCCCTGACACCTCCACCGGATACCTCGTCCTCGCGCTGGTGGCCATGGGCCTCGGCTGGGCCTTCATCCTCGGCCCCGCCACCGTCTCCGCACTGTCCGCCGTACCCGAGCGGCAGGCGGGACTCGCCGTCGGATCCTCCTGGACCTTCCACAACCTCGGCGGAGCCATCGGACTGGCCGCCGCCATCAACCTCTACCGCCTTCAGGGCGAACGCACCCTGAACGCCGAACTCGCCGAGCACCACGCACCCACCGGCCCCTGGACGCAGTCCGTGGTCGGTGAACCGGAGCACGCCACGGCGCTGCTCCGGCAGCACACCTCCCTCAGCGGTCCGGAAGTCGACGAGGTGTACGGCCAGGTCTTCTCCCATGGCATGCAGACCGCGATGTGGATGGTGGCCGGCACCTCCCTGGCCGCTCTCGCCGTCCTCGGCCTGCTCGGCCTGTCGGCACGCCGGTCCCCGGCCACCGCCTGCGAGGTGGCGGCCGACAACGAACTCGCCCGGTAGGGCGGGTACGCGACCGACCGGGGCGGTTCGCACGGTCTCCGGAACGACCGTCACCCCTCCTCGCATAAGGTGACATCACCGGACACCCCGCTCGACCAGCAGGATCCGGGACCCGCACCGCGGACGGAGCGGGCAGTGGCCGGAGCGAGGAGGGGACGTGGGCGACGTGGGGGATGCGGGAGACGTGGCGGTCGGCGCGCGGCCGGAGCAGGACGGCCCGGGTGAGGGGCCCGAGGAGTCGGCGGGGAGGACGAGGAGAGGGAGACGGACCGGGAGGTCCGCGAAGGCGCAGCGGTCGTTCTGGAAGGAACTGCCCCTGCTCATCGTGGTCGCGCTGGTGCTGGCGCTGCTGATCAAGACGTTCCTGGTGCAGGCGTTCTCGATCCCCTCGAACTCGATGCAGAACACCCTGCAGCCGGGTGACCGGGTCCTGGTCGACAAGCTGACCCCGTGGTTCGGGTCGAAGCCCGAGCGCGGCGAGGTCGTCGTCTTCCACGACCCGGGGCAGTGGATGAGGGACCATCCGACGCCCGAGCCCAACGTGGTGCAAAGGGCGCTGAGCTTCATCGGGCTGGTGCCGTCCGCCGGCGAGAAGGACCTGATCAAGCGGGTCGTGGGCGTCGGCGGCGACACCGTCGAGTGCAAGGGCACCGGCCCGCTGAAGGTCAACGGCAAGCCGCTGGACGAGCCTTACGTCTTCCCCGGCAACACCCCGTGCGGCATAAATCCGGAGGCCGAGTTCAAGGTCACGGTGCCCGAGGACCGGCTGTGGGTGATGGGCGACCACCGGCAGGACTCGCAGGACTCCCTCTACCACCACAACGAGGACGGCACGGGTTTCGTCCCCGTGGACGACGTGGTGGGCCGCGCCATCGTCATCGCCTGGCCCGTCGACCGCTGGGCCACCCTGCCCGTCCCCGCCACGTTCGACCAGAAGGGCATCGGCAAGGCGGCGGCCGTCGCCGCCCCCACTGCGGTGGCCTTCGCCGGCGCCGTCCCCCTGGTCCTGGTGCGCCGGCGTCTGCTCTCCCGCCGCAAGGCCGACGGCACGGTACGGAACTGACCGGCTCACCGGCTTACCGGCCTGTCGACGTACCGGCCAACCGGCCAACCGACTTACCCGGACTGGTGAACGTCTCCACGGGCCTCCCGCCACATCGACCAGAGGGTCGGCCCGCCTCCGGGTACGTGGATCTCGTCCCGCACGGTGAACCCGAATCGCTCGTAGAAGCCGATGTTGGATTGCTTCGACGATTCGAGGTGGGCCGGCAGTCCGGCCGCGTCCGCCTTCGCCAGGCCCGAACGCAGCAGGGCGGCGCCGTGGCCGTTGCCCTGGGCCGCCGGGTCGGCGCCGAGCACCGCCAAGTACCAGTGCGGTTCCCGGGGAGTCGCCTTGCCCACCAGTTCCAGCATCTCTCCCAGCCGGGCCACGTGCTCGCCCAGCAGCCCGTTGATGCGGGCCAGCGTCTCCTCGTCCGGGTGCTGCTCGGCCGTGCCGGGCGGTGTCCAGAAGGCCGCCGCCGCGCCGGTGTGTTCACAGTGACCGAGAGGGCCGTACTTGTGCGTGAGCATGACGTCGAACCACTGGGCGAGGCGGTCCTCACGCCCCTCTTCGTCAGGGAAGAGCCACAGCATCATCGGGTCGTCCCCGAAAGCGCGGGCCAGGATGCGCGTGGTCTCAGGAGCGTCGGCGCTCTCGATCGGCTTGGGTGTGTTCAGTGACTGCATGCGGCCAACGTAGGTCCCGAGATCTTTCCAGCACATCGGTCGTTCTACCGATGCCCCTGTCCCGGGCCCCGGGGGCCTGATGCATGCTGACCGCCCCTGACGTGCTCCCGGCTACCGGTAGGCGGCCGTCGCGATCCGGACGAACGGCTGGATCAGCGGGTTCGTGTCGCCCTCGTTCCACGCCGCCACCACGCGGCTCGGCGCCATGTCGACCAGCGGTACCACGGTCAGTTCCACGGGCGGGTTGTGCCCGAGCGGGATCATCCCGACCGTGGAGTTCCAGAGCACGGCCTGCAGGCACTCCTGGACGGCACGCACCACCGGTCCCTCGCGCGGCTCGCCGCCGTTCCAGTACGCCTGCCAGATCGGATCGGTGCCGTCCGAGAACCGGAACCAGCGCCGGTCGGCGAGGTCGGCGAGCTCCAGGCGGTCGTGGCGGGCGGCCAGCGGATCGTCGGCGCGCAGCACGGCGCCCACCGGGTCAGTACGCAGCCGATGCACCGTCAGTCCGGTTTCGTCGAACGGTGCGCGGGTCAGGGCGATGTCGACCAGTCCGGCGCGCAGGCCGCAGGTCGGATCGGTCAGGTCGGCCTCGCGGATGCGGACCTCGACGCCCGGGTGCCGCCGGCGGTAGGCGGTGGCCAGCCGCATCGCTCCCCGGTCGGAGCTGTCGCCGAGGATTCCGACGGTGATGGTCGCGGCGCCGGCCGCCGCGGCCACGCGTACGCGTATCCGGTCGGCCTGGCCGAGGAGGGTGCGCGCCTCGTCCAGCAGCGCCGTCCCGGCCGGAGTGAGCGTGACACCCGCGGAGGAGCGGAGCAGCAGGACGGCTCCGACGCCGGCCTCCAGTTGTTTGATCGCTCGGCTCAGTGGCGGCTGGCTCATGTGCAGCCGGGCGGCGGCCCGGCCGAAGTGGAGTTCCTCGGCGACGGCCACGAAATAGCGCAGCGTGCGTAGCTCCATGACCGGCGACGATACCCGTACGGTATGGACCGCACGCAGCCGGTCCTGGACGGTCGCGGTTGCGGGGCGTTGGACTCGGAACATGACTGACGAACCGATGCCCGACCCCGCCGTGCACGTCGCCGGTACCCAGGAGATCGCCCCCGATCTGCTGGTGATCCCGAACCGACGGGTCGGGCTGGTACCCAACATCGGCGTCATCGGCGGTACGCAGGCTGTCCTGGTCGTGGAGACGGGCATGGGAACCGCCAACGCCGAGCAGATCCTCGCCTTCGCGTCCGAGGTGGCGCAGGGACGGCGGCTGTACCTGACCACGACGCACTTCCACCCGGAGCACGCCTTTGGCGCGCACGCATTCGCCGGCCGGGCCACGTACCTGGTCAACCGTGCCCAGGCGGACGACTTGAAGAGGAAGGGGCCGGGTTACCTGGAGATGTTCCGGGGCCTCGGCGGGCCGGTCGCCCGGCGCCTCGACGGCGTCACGGTGCCCACGCCCGACGTGGTCCACGACAACGGGTACGACCTGGACCTCGGCGGCCGGACCGTACGGCTGCGGCCCACCGGCCCGGCCCACACCAAGGGCGACCAGGTCGTCGAGGTGCCGGACGCCGGGGTGCTGTTCACCGGAGACCTCGCCGAGACCGGGCAGTTCGCCATCTTCCCGTGGTTCCCGCCGTACGACACGGACGTCTCCGGCGTGCGCTGGCTGGCAGTGATGGAACGGCTGGCGGCCGCCGCTACCGGATCCCAGGTGATCGTGCCCGGTCACGGAGACCCAGGCGGGCCGCAGGTGCTCGCCGACGTCCGCGACTACCTGCGCGAACTGCGCGACGAGACCTGGCGGCGGCGCGACTCGGCGATGAGCGAGGACGGCATCGTCGCCGAGGTCCGTGCGCTGCTGGTCGAGCGCCACCCGGAGTGGGCCGGTCAGGAGTGGATCGAGCGAGGTGTGGGGTGCCTGTGCACCGAACACCCCCTATGACCATGGCACTTCTTGGGTCAGCGGGCTCTACACCGCTTCCCCGGACCGGGCTCTCGACGTGATCCTCCGCGCCGCCGGACCGATCACCGACGTCGCTCCCCGCGACCGGCGGTTCATCCGTACTCCTGAGCCGCGGCACGAGTCCTGGCGGGGAGGCCCCCTGCGGACACGAACCGGGGCGCACCGGCGTCGATTCCGGCTCTGAAACGTCACGCCAGGCACCTGAGGGGCGTTGACGGCGCACACGTAGAGTGGGCGGTGACCAGGCCGTTTCACCGTTGGGAGGACATGGAATGAAACAAGTCCCGTTCGGCGCCCTGTCCGCTGGGCTCGCAGTGCTCGGTACCGCCCTTGTGGCTTTCGCGTTTCAGTTGCGCGCGGACGGCTACGAGCAGTACGTCCAGGACGTGGCTTACGTGGCCGGCACGGCGTACTTCACCGCGATCATGACTGTGGTGACGTGGTTCCGCGCTGACCGACCGCACTCGAGCTGAGCCGTTCGGCCATGGCGCGGGGCGCCATGGCAGGGTCTGTCTGGTGGGTCCTGTCACTCGGCTCACCGGGCACGCCCTGGAGTGGGACATACGTCATCGAGGCCGCCGGCACGACGACGGGTCGGATGGTCGTACGGGCTGTACCGACCAGGCAGCCGAGCACCGCAATCACGTGATGCACGAGTTGAGCCGACAGGCGTTGCCGGCGATGGAGACGTCCTGCTCCGAAGTGCACGACATCGTAGGACCGTTCAGTTCCGTCCTGCCGGCTCATCAAGCCCCGTCCTTCTGACGGCACTTCCTTCCGTAGGGCTCAGTTCTCACCGAAGCGCATGAATCCGTACGGCTCTTGAGAACAGCGACCGGTCTCCGCCGATCCGCTCCTCCAATACGAAAAGAGCTCAGGTGGCGCATTACTGACGGTTTCCCGGGAGCTCCTCCCCCTCCCCGCCCACCCGGTTTGTACACTTGCCGACCAGCTGCAGTCGCACCCGCCCGAGGACGGACCGACGGCTCCTCTGAATTGGCGTCAACAGCCCCTGCTCCACTAGACTTTGCGCACACACCAGCAAAAAGGAGTGGCGCCGTCTATGGGCACCAAATTCATTGAGGTAGACGAATCCCACAAGGGTCAGCCCAACGTGGAAGAAGGGGTAAAGACGATCGAGGTCGGTGGTCAGACGATCACGACGCCGATTTATGTCCAGCGGATCGACTTCGACGATCTCGCCCCCGAGGTGACCGACAATCTGACCACGGTCAAGTTCGCCGTAACGGTGACCGAGGAAATGGAGGACCTCACGGGGGAGGTGGACGAAGATGGTTCCCCGGTGACGGAAATCAAGGAAATCCAGGTGCCCAAGTGGCTCGAGGTTGACCTGGGCCCCGAATCCCTCAAGCAGTACGAAGAGGTCATGGCCCCCTTCTACGCCGCCGCCCGCGAAACCGAGGCACCGCTCGTGCCCGCGCCCCGCAAGCGCCGGAAGAAGTGATCTCGCGCCCCTCTCCTGTCGCCGGGAGAGGGGCTTCGTTGTGCGGGCCCGATCGCCGCGGCGACCCGGCAGCACCCCGGCAATCACGAAGTCGTCCGTCCCGATCACGGCCGACTCCTCCCGGTCAACGGGAACCGCAAAGGGCCGGACCCGCCAAAACCGCACGCCGGGACGGCGTGCGGTTGGCGATCATTGCTCGGTCGTGCGGGGTGGGCCGCCGCGGCGGGCGTGTTCCGCTGAGGGGATCAGTAGAACATGAACGTCGGGCGCAGGCCGTTGGCGTGCTCCTGGGTGATGAGCTCACCGGCGCCGATTCCCGCGCCGTTGGCCGCGTTGGCCACGTCGTACGGCGAGCCGTAGTTGCCCATCCAGTGCCAGGTCTTGACGGCGACCTTCGCGTTGGTGCACTTCCTGAGCGCGATGCCTTCCTCAGCGGTGAGCACGGCGTCCTTGGCCGGCGTGTCGCAAACCGCTCGCGGGACCTTGGGCGTGTTCGGCTGCGGGCCGTCCGCGGCCGCCGCCGGGGCTGCCAGGCCGATCAGCAGGGCTATGGGGGCTACTGCGAGGGCGTAGGTTCGACGGTTCATGGTGACCTCCACGAGGGGATCAGATGTTCGACAGAGCGGACACCTGGACCCACGACCCTACGGTGGCCTGGTCGCCCCCGCACATCGAGTACGCCGTTCGGGTGACGGCCGCCATGTTGAGCGGCCGAAAGGGTCGACCCCAGCGGCACCCGCCGTGCCAGGCAGCGTCGGTGCGGGACGGAGCTGGTCGTCCGGCCCCGTCCCCATCCCCATCCCGTCGGTCGGCACCGGGGGGTAGCCCCACCTCGGCCTGGGCGGGTAGCGGGATCGTCCCAGGTGGTTGCATCCGGAAATGTTGGGCCCGGCACATATCCAGCACGTGGATCGCCGGTTTCCCAATGTCTTCCGTAGGAGTTGGCTCGTGCGTGAGCAGGCGTGGCAGAGGTTTCGTTCGTCCGGGCAGCGGCGGGGTGGCCGGCGTAGAGCCGTGCCGGCCGCGGTCGCGGTGGTCGTCGGCGCCATGGCGGTAGGTGCCCTGGCGCCGCCCGCGGCGTCTGCCACCGCCAAGCCGGACACCGTTCAGCAGGGACTGAACGCGCTGGTGCGCTCCGACGGCCTGCCCGCCGCGCTGGCGAGCATCCGGGACCGTGAAGGCCGCACCCGTACCTACACCGCAGGGGTCGGCGACCTGGCCACCGGTTCGGAGGTGCCCCGGGACGGGCAGGTGCGGATCGGCAGCAACACCAAGGCGTTCACCGCCGTCGTCGTGCTGCAACTGGTCGGTGAGGGGAAGATCCGCCTCGACGCACCGGTCGACACCTACCTGCCGGACCTCGTCCGCGGGGAGGGCATCGACGGATCCCGCATCACCGTCCGCCAGCTCCTGCAGCACACCAGCGGGCTTCCCAACTACGTCCAGTACCTCGGCGACGATGTCCGGCATTACGAGCCTCGCGACCTCCTCGACATCGCCCTCCAGCACAAGGCCCGCTTCGATCCCGGGAAGAAGTGGGAGTACAGCAACACCAACTACGTGCTGGCCGGCCTGATCGTCCAGAAGGTCACGCGCCGCCCTCTCGCCGAGGAGATCGACCAGCGCATCATCAAGCGCATCGGGCTGCGCCACACCTACTTCCCGGCCCCCGGTGACGCGACCATCCGCGAACCGCATCCCAAGGGCTACTACCAGGAATCAGCAGGGGCGCCTTTGCTCGACGGCACGGAACTGGACCCCTCCTGGGGCTGGGCGGCAGGGCAGATGATCTCCACCAACTCCGATCTCAACCGGTTCTACACCGCGCTCCTCGGCGGCCGCCTCCTCCCGGAGGCCCAGCTCGCCCAGATGCGCACCACCGTCCCCGCCGGAGAACCCTTCGCCTCCGGCGCCCGCTACGGACTGGGGCTCGTCAGCACGCCGCTGTCGTGCCGCCCCGGCGTGTACTGGGGCCACGGCGGCAGCACGACGGGATACGAGACCCGGGGCGGCGCCACCGACGACGGCCGCGCTGCCAACGTCGCGGTGACCTTGCAGCCGACCGACAAGGAAGCCATGAAGCGCGTGGAGAGCCTCGTGGACACGGCCCTGTGCCGCTGAACCGGAGGGGGCCGCAGGGGCAGGGCCCGCCCGGACCGCGTTCGCAGCGAAGCGCTCAGGCGTTCTCGATCCAGTTGGAAGCGACGTCGCCGATCAGGGCACCGGCACCCGGGGGCGCCCGCCGTCACCTCTCCCCCGCCGCCCTCCCCGGATTCACTCCACCGCGCTGCCGCCCACCCTCCTGCGCACCGCGCCCCGCCACCGCATACCCCGCCCCACGCCCCTCCGCCCGGGCCACGATCAGGCCCTCGTGCGTCCGGATCGCGACCTCGGCGGAGTCGTCGGCCGGGTCGCAGCCGATGGCTGCGGGCACCGCGCCCGTCTCGTCGAGGACGACGCGTGGGTGCGGCAGGTCCCCGGGGGCGAAGACCCGCCGTAGGCAGGCGATGAGGTCGATGATCCTCAGCCGGGCCAGGCGGCCGGTCTCGGCGGGGTCGTCGGTCACGACGGCGAACGTCAGCCGGTCGCCCGGCCGTGCCGAGCGCATCGCGTCCTCGGCCGCGGACAGGCGTCCGGCACCGAGCACGACGACCACGCCGTCGTCGTCGAGGCCGATACGGCGGCCGGTGATCTCGTCGTGGAGGTCGCGAGGGGCCGCCCAGGCGTCTCGCGCGGGCCGGGCCGGGGGGACGTAGGGAAGGTGGGGCGCGTCCGCGTCGTCGAGGAGGGGGAGGCCGGCGAGGTGCTCGGCGGCGCGGGCCAGGTCGAAGGGGTCACCGGCGCCGGGGGCGTTCTCGGCGAGGCCCGCCGCGCCGTGGAGCAGGGTGAGGGTGAGCTCGGCCCGTCGTACCGTCCCCGTGCGCAGCGCGGTGCGCGGTTCGAGGGCCTGGGCGAGCAGCAGGGCTTCGAACCGGAGGAGTTCGGCCAGGGCCGCCCGGGCCGGTTCGGTGTCGAGGACTCCGGTCAGCGAGCGCAGCCGGAGGTGACCGCTGCCCGGTGTGTCGGCGGCGAAGGGCAGTCGTTCGAGCCAGATGCGGGCGAAGGCGCCCAGTGCCTGCGCGGCGGTGCCGGGTGATGCGAGGGGCGGTTCGGCCGCGGTCCGGGCCTGCTCGGCGGCCGCGGCGAGTACCGCGAGGTAGAGCGCGCGCTTGCCGGTGAAGTTGGAGTAGACAGCGCCTCGGGTCAGTTCGGCGCGCTCGGCGATCCGGTCGACCTTGGCCTCGGCGTATCCGTGTTCGGCGAACTCCTCTCGGGCCGCGGCCAGCACGGCCGCGCGGGTCCGCTCCTGCTGCTGTGCCCGGGTCAACCTCGCCATTCCATGGCCCCTTCCGCTCCCGCCGTGTCATGATACAGATGGCATCCAGATGATGGCGTCATCGGAATGTCATGAGCATCTGAAGCGAGGTGTGGCGTGGGCGTGGATGACAAAGGTTTCGAGGTCGACGGGCTGGTCAAGAAGTTCGGCCGGACGACCGCGGTCGACGGGGTCGGCCTCTCGGCTCCCCGGGGGCAGGTGCTGGGGCTGCTGGGGCCCAACGGCGCCGGGAAGACGACCGTCGTTCGCGTGCTGGCGACCCTGCTGCGCCCCGACGCGGGCGAAGCGCGCGTGGCCGGGATCGACGTACGGCGGGATCCGGGGCAGGTCCGCCGGCGCATCGCGCTGTCGGGGCAGCACACGAGCGTCGACGACGAGCTGTCAGGGCGCTCCAACCTGGTCATGATCGGCCGGCTGCTCGACCTCCGGCGGGAGGACGCCCGCCGGAGGGCCGGCGAGCTGCTGTCCCGCTTCGGCCTCGACGACGCGGCCGACCGGCCCGTCGCCACCTACTCGGGTGGGATGCGGCGCCGGCTCGACCTGGCCGCCGCCCTGGTGGGGCGGCCCGAGGTCGTGTTCCTCGACGAGCCGTCGGCCGGGCTGGACCCCGGCAAGCGCGACGAGCTGTGGCAGATGATCCGCGGGCTCACCCAGGACGGCGTCACGGTGCTGCTGACGACGCAGTACCTGGAGGAGGCCGACGTCCTCGCCGACGAGATCACCGTCATCGACCACGGACGGGTGATCGCGTCCGGCACCCCCGCCGCTCTCAAGCGCGAGGTCGGCGGGCACACGATCGTGCTCCGGCCGGCCGACGCCGCCGACCTCGGCCCCGCCGCGGCGATCGTCGCCCGGGTCGCGGGGCGGGAACCCGACCGCTCACGCCGCCACGAACTCATCGTGCCGGTCGCCGGTGACGCGGAGTTCTTCGAAATCACCGCCCGGCTCCGGGGGCAGGGCATCGGCCTCAGCGAGCTCGCGTTCCGCCTGCCCAGCCTCGACGAGGTCTTCCTGTCCCTGACCGGGGCGTCCACCGCCGGCACCGAGGACGCCGCAGCATGACCACAATCCTGCCGCAGGCCCCCGGGGAAACCGGGCCCCGTCCCTTCGCCACCCTCCGGCACAGTGCGGTGCTCGCCCGGCGCAGCCTGGTGAAGACCACCCGCAACCCGGGCCCGGTCATGAACGGCATCGTCACCCCGGCGCTGTTCATGGTCCTGTTCCTCTACCTGTTCGGCCGCCCGGTCGCCGGGACCACCGCCGACTACCTGCAGTACCTCTTCCCCGGGATCCTCGTGATGGGCGCCGGGCTGGCCGGCATGATCTCCACCGGGTCGGCCATCAACCTCGATCTGAAGAACGGCGTCACCGACCGGTTCCGCAGCCTGCCGATCAGCCGTACGGCGCCGCTGCTCGGCTCCGTGATGGCCGACATCCTCCGCTATCTGATCGCCGTGGCGGTGCTGTTCGGCATCGGCGCGGCGCTCGGGTTCCGCATCCGGGGAGGCTTCCTCGACGCGCTGGGGGCGGCCGGGCTCGCGATCCTCTTCGGGTTCTGCCTCAGCTGGGTCACGGTGTTCATCGGGGTCCTCGTCAAGAGTGCCGAGGCCGTGCTGTCGTTCAGCTTCATCGCCTTCCTGCCGCTCCAGCTGGGCAGCAGCCTGGCCGCCCCGAGCGACACCCTGCCCGGATGGCTCCGGGCATGGGCGGACGTCAACCCCGTCACGCACGTCATGGACGCCTGCCGCGCCCTGCTGAACGGGACGCCGGTCACCAACAGCGTCGGCCTCACCCTGCTGTGGTCGGCCGGCTTGTTCCTCGTCTTCTGCCCGCTCGCGGTCCGCGCCTTCGGCCGCCAGGAGTGACGGTGCCGTCCCGCCACGCCCTTTCCGCACACCGCATACCAGAAGGACACGACGTGAACCGGCCTCACACCCACGCCACGGACACGAACCTGTTGGTGCTGCACGCCCTGCGCTGTGCCGGCGCCGCCAGCCTCACCCGCCTCCATCTGGTCACGGGCCTCGACGAGTCCGACGTCGAGTCCGAGCTCATCGACCTCGGCGCCGCCGGCCTCGTCACGCGCATGTCCGGCGGCCTGCCCTGCTGGGGCCTCACGGACGCCGGCCGCGTCGCCGACGCCGAGCGGATCACCGGTGAGCTGGAGTCCGCCGGTGCCCGCAGGGCCGTGACGGCGGCCTACGACCGGTTCCTCGTGCTCAACCCGGAGCTGCTCGACCTGTGCACCGCATGGCAGCTCCGCAACGTCGACGACGTGCTGAGCACCAACGACCACAGCGACTCCGCCTACGACGCCCAGGTCCTCGAACAGTTCGCCGACCTCGACCGGCGCGTCACCCCCGTGTGCGCCGAACTGGCCGCGGCCCTCCCCCGGTTCGGCCGGTACCGCGTCCGCCTCGCCGAAGCCCTCCACCGCGCCGCCTCCGGTCATCTGGAGTACGTGACCGACAGCACCGCGTCGTACCACACCGTGTGGGCGGAGCTGCACGAAGACCAGCTCGCCACCCTCGGGATCCAACGATGACGAGGAAGACGCAATGGATCCGCACGATCTCCGCCGAGGCCGAGGGGACGGCGGAGACGCTGGGCGGCAAGGCGCACGGCCTGGTCCTGCTGCACCGCCTCGGGCTGCGGGTGCCGGCCGGGTTCGTCGTCACCACCGACGCCTGCCGTGCCTTCCTCCGTGAAGGACGCCGTCCCGACGGGCTCGACGACGAGCTCGCGGCGGCCGTCGCCGGCCTGGAACGCTCCACCGGGCGTGCCTTCGGCGGGCCGCACAGGCCGCTGGCGGTGTCGGTGCGCTCCGGGGCAGGCGTCTCGATGCCCGGCATGATGAGCACGATCCTCAACCTCGGCCTCACGACCGGGGCCACCGAGGGCCTGGCCGCCGAGACTGGCGACCGGCCGTTCGCCCTGAACTCACGGCTGCGCTTCCTGTCGAGCTTCGCCTCCGCGGTCACGACTGCTGACGTGGACGGCGCGGCGGCTGCTCACGCCGGAGATACCGCCGCCGCGATGAAGGCGGTCGAGGATCTCGTACGGGAACGTTGCGACCGGCCGGTTCCGGACGACGTGACCCACCAGCTGGAGTGGGCGGTGGAGGCCGTCTTCTCGTCGTGGGACACGCCCCGCGCCCGCACGTACCGCACGCTGAACCGCATCCCGCACGACCTCGGCACGGCGGTCATCGTCCAGCGGATGGTGTTCGGGAACCGCGACGCCCGCAGCGGCACCGGAGTCGCCTTCAGCCGCGACCCCAACACCGGGGGGAACGTCCCGTACGGCGAGGTCCTGTTCGGCCACCAGGGAGAGGACGTCGTCTCGGGCAGGTCGACGACCCGGCCGCTGGGCGAGCTCGCCGAGCGGGAGCCGGGCGTGTGGGCGGAGCTGCTCGGCGCGCTGCGCCGGATCGAGGGGCACTACCGCGACGCCTGCTACGTCGAGTTCACCTTCGAGGCCGGGGAGCTGTGGATCCTGCAGGTCCGGCCGGGCCGGTTCGTCGGCGCCGCCGCCGTCCGCGTGGCCGCCGAACTCGTCGACGAGCAGGTCATCGAACGTCACGAGGCGTTGCTCAGGGTTTCGCCGCAGCACCTGCGGCTTGTCCGTACGCCGCGCATCACGCCGTCCGAGGGGACCGACGTCCTCGCCCGGGGGCTCGGCGCCTGTCCCGGCGTCGCCGTGGGGCACGTGGCGACCACGGCGGAAGGGGCCGTGCGCATGGCCCGGGACGCCCCGGTCGTGCTGGTACGGCCGGAGACCTCTCCGAACGACATGCACGGCCTCGCCGCCGCCGCCGGGATCGTCACCGCGCGGGGCGGGCCGGCCAGCCACGCCGCGGTCGTCGCGCGCGCCATGGGCAAGCCCGCGGTGGTGGGCGTCAGCGGCCTCACCGTCGACGCCGGCGGCGGCTCCGTGACGGTCGGCGGCCGCACCGTCGGCGAGGGCACCCTCGTCACCATCGACGGGACCAGCGGCGAGGTCGCCCTCGGCACCCCCTGCGTCGTCGCGAACGCGGCCGACGAGCACCTCGACCGGCTGCTCGCCTGGGCGGACGACGTCTCGGGCGACCACTCCGCGCGCGACGAGGCCGAGCGCCTCGACGCGGCCCACACCGCCCTGCGGCACCGCTGACCCGGCGCCCGGCGCGGCACCCGACACGGGGTCCCCGCCCTCACAGCACCGCGCGAATCATTGATCACGAGCCCGACCTGCAAGGAGATCGGCCATGGCAACTCGGCATGTGTACCTGGTACGGCACGGAGCGGCGGACCCGTTCGGTGAACTGACCGACGTCGGGCGGCAGCAGTCGGACCTGGTCGGGCAGCGCCTGGCCGGCCTTCCGATCGATGTGGTGTGGCACTCGCCCCTGCCCAGGGCGGTGCGGTCCGCGGGCATCATCGGCACCCATCTGCCGAAGGCTGATGTGCTGGAGGCGCCCGAACTGATCGACCACGTCCCCCACGTACCGGAGCAGGCGCCGCCGGCCTGGGCGCCGTTCTTCGACGGGTACGGCGCCCAGGAGGCCGAGGAGGCCGAGCGCCGTTCCTCCGCCCTGACCGCCAGGTTCGCGCGCCCCGCCGCCACCGAGGCGCATGAGGTCCTGGTCACCCACGCCTATCAGGTGGCCTGGCTGGTCCGGGACGCCCTCGGCGCGCCCCCGGTGCGCTGGCTGGGCCTGAACTGCGGGAACACGGCGCTGACGGTGATCGAGTACCGCGACGGTTCGGAGCCGACGGTGCTGCTCTACAACGACATGGGGCACCTGCCTGCCGATCTGCGGTGGACGGGGTTCGGGGCCGGCGTGCGGCCGTGAGGCCGTGATGCGGGCGGCCGGCGGTTGCCGGTGGCGGGTCCGCCGGTGCCGCCGTCACCGCCGGTCGGTCACGCCCGTCCGCTTCCCGCCGCGGTCCAGGCGGCCGGGCCCTCGGTACGGTCGCTTCGTCCCGCGCCGAACAGGGGCGGGTTGACGTCGTGCATCTGCGGCGAGAGGTAGATCTTCCGCCGTAGGCCGGATCCTCCCGGCCGCCAGGAGACGTAGTTGTGGACTCCGGTGCCCGCGTCGAGCGGACGGTGGGCCACATCGGCCAGGAGCCGTTCGTAGCGCTGCACGGCGCCGGGCTGCGCGGCGAGGAACCGGCACATCCGGTCCCGGATGAGGGCGTCGTTCGGGGCGTAGGTCCACAGGGGCACGTAGAGCGTGGCCCGGGTCCGGTCCACGCCGCCCGCGCCGGCCAGGGACACGCAGGTCACGGCGGGCTGGGTGCTGAAGTCCGGCCGCTCGCCGGCGAGCCGGCACAGCGACCGGACCTCGTCGGACCGGAAGCCCGGGTGGCCGGCGAGGGTCGCGGCCATCTCGTCGGCACTGCCCGCGAAGTGCCGGGCATAGACCTTCACCCGGGCGGTGGCGTCGTCGGCCAGGTCCAGGGAGAGCAGGAAGGGCACGCCCCGGCCTCTCTCGTCCGGGCGGGCCCCGAACACCGGCCTCCGTGCGGACAGCCCGAGGCGTTCGAGCGCCGCGTCGAGGAGGTCGGAGTTCCGCAACGGGCCCTCGACGTCGAGGTAGAACCAGACCTTGAACCGGACCGGGCCGTCCCGGCGGGCCTCGGCGCCGTACATCGCGACGTGCGGACAGGCCGCGTCGTCGGGCAGCAGCACCTCGGCCACGGCCGACCACCGCTCGGCGTCGACGCCGTACCGCTCGACGAGCGTCGACATCACCTTCCGTGCCGCCGCCGGGTCCTTGGCCGGCACCCCGGGCGCCATGGGCTCGACGGCGAACTGAAGTGCGGGGTGGGCGCCGTCGAGTTCGGCGGCGAACTCGATCGGCGACCCGTCGGGAGAGACGTCGGACAGGGGAAGCTCGCCGGCGGCCGCCGTGCCCCAGCACTGGGTCATGGTGTGGAAGGCCGCCACGAGGCCGGCCCCGCCGGGGCCCAGACCCAGGGTCCGGGCCATGCGTTCCAGCGTCGCCGCACCGGCCCGTCGGACCGGTATCAGATCGTTGACCACAATTCTTCCTTCAGCTGGGTCGGTTCACGGATCGGAGGCCGGCCGCACCGGCGCCGCACGGGCCCGGTGCCGTCGCCACGGCGCGCCTCGGTGAGCAGCCAGGATGCGGTTCTCAGCCCGGACGGCCGGGGGTCACGCCTGCTCGGGCCGCATGGCCTCCACGAGGCTGCGCGGCCGCATGTCGGCCCAGTGCTCCTCGATGTACTCCAGGCACGCCTGGTGCGTGTCGGAGGGGTGGGCGACGTCCCATCCCTCCGGTACGTCGATGGCGGCCGGCCACATCGAGTACTGGCCCTCGTCGTTGACCAGGACGGTGAAGGTGCCCTCGGTGTCGTCGAACGGGTTGCCCATCAGTTCTCCTCCTCAGGAGTGGTGGCCGGGTCGGCTGTGGTGGCCGGGCCCGGGATGACGGACCGCAGGTGCTCTTCGAGGATCGGGGCGATCAACGCGAGCGACGGCGGTGTCGTGATCCGGCTGTGGCTGGTCGGGACCGGGTGGTAGGTGATCGTCCCGGCGACGAGGTCCCGCCAGGACTCCGGGTCGAGCACCCGCTCGGGTTCCTCCGCCGCCCCGAAGATCAGCATGTCCGCGTCGACGCGCTCGGGGCGGTACTTGGCGGCGAGGGAGACGTTGCGGTGCAGGATCTCCATCAGCAGGCCGAACTCGTCCTCCTTGATGTTGCCCAGCACCGTGCTCGTGGTCCGGGCCAGCTCGGAGAACTGCGCGAACGTGAGCTTGCGGTCGGGCAGTGCGGAGACGTCGACGCCCAGCACCTCCAGGATGCCCGCGTACACCACGGCGGTGGCCTCGACCATCTGCTGCTGCTCCCGCTCGGTGAGGGGCCTGGCCGGTTCGGAGTCGAGCGCCACGATCAGGCCGACTTGCTGGCCGGCGCGCTCCAGCCGGGCCGCCATCGCCTGGGCGACGACGCCGCCGAAGGACTGCCCGAGCAGGTAGTACGGGCCTTCCGGCTGCACCTGCCGCATCTCCGCGATGCAGGCGTCCGCGACCTCCTCAAGGGTCTCCGGCAGCCCGCCCGGGCTGCTCAGACCGGGCGACTGCAGGCCGTACACCGGGAAGTCGGGGCTGAGGTACAGCAGCAGGTCGGCGTAGCCCCAGCAGATCGCCGCGCCGGGGTGCACGCAGAAGAGCGGCGGCAGGGTTCCCTGCGTCCGCAGCGGCAGCAGGATGCCGAAGGCGTCGTGGCCACCGCCCGTGCCGAGCTGCCCGGCCACCTGGGCGACGGTGGGGCCGCCGAAGAAGTTCCGGATGGGCACTTCCACGCCGAGCACTTCGGTGATCCGGGCGATGACCTTGTTGGCGAGCAGCGAGTGGCCGCCGAGGTCGAAGAAGTTGTCGTCCACGCCGACCTGCGGGAGCCCTAGGACCTCGGCGAACAGCGCGCACAGGATCTCCTCCTGCGGGGTGCGCGGCCCGTGGCCGCCCGCCCCGGCGAACTCCGGCTCCGGCAGCGCCCGCCGGTCGGCCTTCCCGCTCGGCGACAGCGGGAAGTCCGGCACCGGCACGATCGCCGCCGGCACCAGGTGGGCGGGCAGTGTCCGGCGCAGGCCCTCCCGTACGGCCGCCACGTCGAACGCGCCCTCGCCCCCGGCGGGCACCACGTACCCGATGAGCGCGGGCTCGCCCTGCCGGTCCGCCCGGGCCACCACCACCGCCCGGGCCACGTCGGGCCGTTCGGTCAGCGCCGCCTCGACCTCGCCCGGTTCCACGCGGAAGCCCCGGATCTTCACCTGATCGTCGTAGCGGCCCGCGAACTCCAGCTCGCCCTGGTAGGTCCAGCGGCCCAGGTCACCGGTGCGGTACATGCGTTCGCCGGGCGGGCCGTAGGGGTCGGCGACGAAGCGGCTCGCGGTGAGGCCCGGGCGGTGCAGGTAACCGCGGCCGATGCCGGGACCGGCGACGTACAGCTCGCCGTCGGTGCCCGGCGGCAGCATCTTGAGCCGCTCGTCGAGCACATAGACGCGGACCTGCGGGTTCGGCCGTCCGATGGTGACCGGCCCGGCGCCCAGGGGCTCGGTCATGGTGCAGGCGATGGTGGTCTCGGTCTGCCCGTAGACGTTCATCATCCGGCGGCCGCCGTGCGACCACCGCTCCGCGAGGCCGGGGGTGCACTCCTCTCCCCCGACGATGACGCCGCGCAGCCCCGTCAGCCGGGCCGGCGCGTCCGGCGGCATGGACGCCAGGACCGAAGGGACCGTCATGAAGTGCGTGATCCGTGCCGCGTCCAGCTCCCGGGCCAGCGGTTCGCCGGAGGTCAGCTCCGGGCCGGGGAGGACCAGCTCCGCCCCGGCGGCGAAGGTGACGAGGAGGTCGAAGACGGAGATGTCGAAGCCGGGCGAGGCCAGTTGCAGCACCCGGTCCCCCTCGGCGAGCCGCCACCGGTCCCGCCAGAACGCGACGGAGTCCGCCAGGCCGCCGTGCGTGACGACCGCGCCCTTCGGCTCCCCGGTGGATCCCGACGTGTGGATGACGTACGCGGGATGCTCCAGCCGTACCGCCGCCGTGCGCTCCCGGTCCGTCAGCCCGGTGTCCGGCAGCCGGCGCCAGGCCGCGACGGTGTCCGGGTCGTCGACGTCGACGACCTCCACGCCGGATCCCACCCGCGCGGCGCCGGTGGCGTCGGTGATCACCAGTAGCGGCGCGGAGCCGCCGATCAGGCGCTTCACCCGCTCGTCCGGGGAGGCCGGGTCGATCGGCAGGTACGCCGCACCGGACTTGGCGACGGCGACGATGCTCGCGACCTGCCGGGCGCTGCGCGGCAGCAGCACGGCGACGACGTCCTCCGGGCCGGCACCGCGCCCGGCGAGCGACCGCGCCATGCGGTTCGTCTCGGCGTCCAGCTCGGCGTACGTCCACCGGGTGGTGCCGTCGCCGACCGCGACGGCGGACGGGTGGGCGGCGGCCCACGTCCGCAGCAGCTCGGGCAGCGTGCCGGGGGCGGGCTCCGGGCGGTCCGGCTCCGGGAGGGAGCGGGACCCGGGCCGTACGGCGTTTCCTGCGGGTTTCACGTCTGTGCCTCCGATCGGCTCATCGGGACTGACGACGATCTCGCGTAGGAGGCGCGCCAGCTCGTCGAGCAGGCTGTCGATGGTGTCCGCGTCGTAGAGGTCGGTGGCGTACTCCGCCGCGATGTTGATACCGCCGGCGCCGCCGGTCCCGTCGTAGGTCTCCGTGACGTTGACCGTGAGGTCGACCCGGGACACCCCGGATGCCACCAGGCCGGGGTACGGCCGCGCGGTCACGCCCGGCAGCGCGAGGCCGGCGCCGGGGTTGTTCTGCACCGCCAGGTGCACCTGGTACAGGGGGTGGTGGGCGGTGGAGCGCTGCGGGTTGAGCTTCTCCACCAGGTGGTCGAACGGGACGTCCTGGTGGGAGTAGGCCGCGAGGCTGACCTCCCGCACCCGTGCGAGCAGCTCCGTGAAGCTCGGGCGCCCGGAGGTGTCGATCCGCAGCACCAGGGTGTTGACGAAGAACCCGACCAGGTCGTCGAGTGCGGCGTCGGTCCGTCCGGCGATCGGCATGCCGACCGGGATGTCCGTCCCCGCGCCCCGGCGGGTGAGCAGCGCACCGAACGCCGCCTGGAACACCATGGACAGCGTCGAGCCGCCGTCCTTGGCCACCGCGAGCAGGTCCCGGTGGAGCGCGGCGCCGAGGTCCGTGGACCTCATCTCGCCGCGATGGCCGGCGACCGCGGGACGGGGATGGTCGGTGGGCAGGGTGACCACGGCGGGCAGGCCGGCCAACTGTCCTGTCCAGTACTCCAGCTGCTGGTCCAGCAGCCCGTTCTCGTCGAGCAGCCGCCGCTGCCAGAGCGTGTAGTCGGCGTACTGGACGGGCAGCGGCGACCACGACGGCGCCTGCCCGCGGCACCGGTCGCCGTAGGCCGTCGCAATGTCCTGGGCCAGTGGCCGCAAGGACCAGCCGTCGGCGGCGATGTGGTGCAGGACCAGCACCAGCGCCCACTCATCGGATCCGAGAGCGAACAACTCCGCCCGCAACGGAATCTCGCGGGACAGGTCGAAGGGATGGCGTGCGGCCTCTCCCATCAGGCCTTCGACCTCGTTCTCCGTCGTCTCACGCACGGTGAGACCGACCTCGGCACCGTCGAGTACACGCTGGTACGGGGTGCCGGCGTGTTCGGCGAACACCGTCCGCAGCGCCTCGTGCCGGCCCACCACATCGGTGAGCGCAGCCCGCAGGGCCGCCACGTCCAACCGGCCGGACAGGCGCAGCGCGAGAGGCGAGTTGTACGTCGCCGACGGGCCTTCGAGTTTGTGCAGGAACCACAAGCGCTGCTGCCCGAACGACAACGGAACCAGCTCCGGCCGCTCCACCGCCGTCACCGCGGGCCGTACGGAGGTGGTGTCCTCGGTCTGGGCGCGTTCGACCCACGCGGCCAGCTCGGCGACCGTCGGCGCCGCGAAGACGACCCGCAGCGGCACCTCGACGCCCAGCACGGCACGGATACGGCTGGTCAACCGGGTGGCGAGCAGGGAATGCCCGCCGAGGTCGAAGAAGCCGTCCTCCACCCCGGCCCGGGAGATGCCGAGGATCTCGGCGAAGAGCGCGCACAGGATCTCCTCCTGCGGGGTGCGCGGATCACGGCCCCCGGCCGAGCGGATCTCCGGCTCCGGCAGTGCCCGGCGGTCGAGCTTGCCGTTCGGGGTCAGCGGCATCCGCTCGACGGCGGTGATGGTCGCCGGGACCATGTAGTCGGGCAGCAGCTCCTTGAGCGTCGTCCGCAGGCCGGACACCAGCGCACCGGCCGAGCGGGCGACCGCGGGCACGTTCGACGTCACCGGGACCGGCCGGCCCCGGTAGAGGTCCGTCAGCGGGGCGGCGTCGTCGGCGCCCGGCAGCACGACGAACTCGAACCAGCCGCTCCGGCGCGGCGACCAGGTCATCACCACGCCATGGCCGGCCTGCCGCGCCCAGGACCGCACCGCCTGCGGATCCATACGGTCCGCGCCCGACGCGCCCACCGCATCCACCGCATCCACCGCGTCCGGGCCGTCGAGGGCGGCCAGCGCGGTCACGCCGCCGGCCAGGCGGTCGTTGGGGACGTCGACGACCCGGACCGGCGAACCGGCCGTGCCGTCGGCTCCCACCGCTCGCTCGAGGTCGTCCAGGCCGGTGACGTCGCGGCCCCAGACCAGGACCGGGGTGTCCGCGAGCGAGCGGGCCGGGCCGCCCTTGTGCAGGACGACTTCGTACCGGTAGCCGGTGAGTTCGTTGTGGGCCGCGCCGTCCTTCAGCCGTATCTCCGCGCCGGACGCGCCACAGGCGCCGGCGACGGCGGTGAAGAACTCGGGGGCCAGGAGCAGCTCCTTCTCCGTGACCACCGCCTGCTCGACCGTGGAGCGTCGCGTACCGGGGTCGCGGTGGTGGTGTACGGCGGCGTGCAGCATGCGCAGCAGCCCGTGGTGGCGCACATCGCCGAGGACCACGCGGCCGCCGTCGGCCACCAGGTCCCACACCTTCCCCAGGACGTCCCGGAGGTAGTCCGCGGAGGGGAAGTACTGCACGACCGAGTTGATCACGACCGTGTCGAAGTGCCCGGCGGGCAGCCCGGAGAGGTCGTGGGCCGGTTGGCAGCTCAGCCGTACGTGATCCCATCCCCGTCCGGTCACGAAGTGACGTAGCCGGTCGATCGCGATCGCCGAGAAGTCGGTGCCCCAGTACTCGTCGGCGGTCTCGGCCAGGGGCACGGCCAGCAGCCCGGAGCCCACGCCGATCTCCAGGATCCGCCGGGGCCCGAACCGCAGGACCTGGCCCACGGCTGCGTCCCGCCACTCCCGCATCTCGCTCACGGGGATGGGCTCGCCGGTGAACGAGCTGTTCCAGCCCACGAAGTCCTCGCCCGGCGCGCTCAGATCGCCGTACACCGAGTGGTACACGTCCTGCCACTCGCTGATCTGCGCCTCGGCTGCCCCGGCCGCTTCGGCCGGTTCGTCCGAGGCGCCGGCGAGGACCACGTAGGCGGCCAGTGACGACGTCCCGCCGTCACCACGAGCCACCACCGCCGCCTCGCGCACCTCCGCCCGGGCTTCCAGCACACGCCGGATCTCGCCGGGTTCCACGCGGAACCCGCGGATCTTCACCTGCTCGTCGGACCGGCCCAGGTACTCCAGCTCGCCGTCCGCCTTCCACCGCACCAGGTCACCGGTCCGGTACATCCGCGCACCGGGCCCGGCGAACGGATCGGCGACGAAACGCGACGCCGTCAGTCCGGCCCGGCCCAGATAGCCTCGGGCGACCCCCTCACCGCTGACGTACAGCTCGCCCGGCACCCCCGCGGGAACCAGCCGCAGCGCCTCGTCCAGCACGTACAGGTTCGTGTTCACGGCAGGGCGGCCGATCGTCACGGGCGGCTCGCCGAGGCGGCCGGTCTGGCTGGCGACGACGGTGCACTCCGTGGGCCCGTACGCGTTGACCATCCGCCGCCCCGGCGCCCATGCCCGGACCAGTTCGGGCGAGCACTCCTCCGCGCCGACGACGAGCGTCCGGAAACCGGTCAGCCCGGTGGGCGCCGCAGGGGGCAGCGTCGCCAGCACCGACGGCGGGATCAGCGCGTGGGACACGGCGTACTCGGCGAGCGCCGTGGCGAGCTCGGCTCCGACCAGGCGCTCGGGCGAGGCGACGACCAGGGCGGCGCCGGCGTCCAGGGCCCACACGAGCTCCAGGACCGACGCGTCGAAGGCGGGCGAGGAGAGCTGGAGGACCCGGCTGCCGGGGCCCGCCGGGCACCGCTCGCGCAGCGTCGCCGCCAGACCCGCCAGACCGCGGTGCGTCACCACCACGCCCTTGGGCACCCCGGTCGACCCCGACGTGTAGATCACGTACGCCGGGTGATCCACGGTGGCCGCCGGGTGACCGGACGGGACACGCTCGGCCGGGTCGCCCGGGGCCGCGGCGTCCTGAGCCGGGGCGTCCTGAGCCGGGGCGTTCTCGGGAGACCACTCGCCGATGTCGCCGGACACCTCGACCGTGTCGAACCCGCTCGCCGTCGCGGCCCGCTGCTCGTCGACGACGATCACTCGGGGCCGGGCGTCGGCGAGCACGTGGTCGATGCGTCGTTGCGGATAGGACGGGTCCACCGGGAGGAACGCCGCACCGCTCTTCGTCACACCGAGCACGGCCGCGATCTGGGCCGCTCCCCGCGGCAGGAGCACTCCGACCACGTCGTCCGGGCCCACGCCCCGCTCCCGCAACCTCCGGGCAATCCCGTCCGAGGCCGCGTCCACCTGGCCGTACGACCAGCTCCGCGCACCGTCGACCACAGCCACCGCATCCGGCCGGGCAGCGGCCTGCCGCTCCCACAACCGGCCAAGCGTGACCGCCTCGACAGAAGCGTCCGTCGCCTCCGCACGCCCCCAGTCGTCGAGCAACCGCACCCGCTCGTCGGCCCCGAGCAGATCCACCTCGCCCAACCGGCTCCCAGGCGCCGAAACCATCGCCCGCAGCATCCGCACCCAGCGGCGCGTGAACGCCTCCACCGTCGACCGCTCGTACAGATCGGTCGCGAACTCCACAACCCCCGTCAGCCCCGCCAGACCTCCGTCGGCGCCGGTGCGTTCGGTGATGCTCAGCGAGACGTCGAACCGGGAGGTGCCGGTGCCGTGTCCCTCCTGCCGGACCCGCAGGCCCGCGAGGTCGAAGTCGGCCTCGGCGTTGTTCTGGAGGACCAGGGCCACCTGGAACAGCGACTGGTGGGCCGCGGAGCGCTGCGGGTTGAGCGCCTCGACCACCTGCTCGAACGGGACGTCCTGGTTCGCGTACGCCGCCAGGCTGGTCTCCCGCACCCGGGAGAGCAGTTCGGCGAAGTCGGGGTCGCCGGAGGTGTCGGTGCGCAGCACCAGCATGTTGACGAAGAACCCGACCAGGTCGTCCAGCCGCTCGTCGGTGCGGCCCGCCACGCCGGCGCCGAGCACCACGTCGGTCCCCGCGCCGAGCCTGGTGAGCAGGCCGGCCAGGGCCGCCTCCAGGACCATGAACAGCGTCGAGCCGGTCGACCGGGCCAGCTCCATGAGGTCGCCGTGCAGCTCCGCGTCGACGGCGAAGGTGCTGATGCCGCCGACGTACCCGGCGATCGCGGGGCGCGGGTGGTCGGGGGGCAGGGTGACCTGGTCGGGCAGGTCCGCCAACTGCCGTGTCCAGTAGTTCAGCTGGCGGCTGAAGGCGCTGTCCGGGTCGGTGTCGTCTCCGATCAGGTCCCGCTGCCAGAGCGTGTAGTCCGCGTACTGCACGGGCAACGGCGCCCATGCCGGGATCCGCCCGCGGCACCGGTCGCCGTAGGCGGCGGCGATGTCCTGGGCCAGCGGGCGCAGGGACCAGCCGTCGGCGGCGATGTGGTGCAGGACCAGCGCGAGCACCCACTCGTCGTGCCCGAGGGCGAACAGCTCGGCCCGCACCGGGAGCTCGTGGGAGAGGTCGAAGGGGTGGCGCGCGGATTCCAGCAGCAGCCCCTCGACCTCGTCCTCGGCCGCCTCGCGCACCGGCAGCCCGACCTCGGTGTCGTCGAGGACCTGCTGGAACGGCGCGCCCTCCCGTTCCCCGAACACCGTCCGCAACGCCTCGTGCCGGCCCACCA
The DNA here is from genome assembly GCF_036961605.1 of Streptomyces sp. KLMMK. Classification (NCBI taxonomy): domain Bacteria; kingdom Bacillati; phylum Actinomycetota; class Actinomycetes; order Kitasatosporales; family Streptomycetaceae; genus Streptomyces; species Streptomyces sp. KLMMK. The sequence continues at coordinate 56,161 of NZ_JBAMDC010000002.1, read as the reverse complement.
CATCGGCGAGCGCCGCCCGTAGCGCCGCCACGTCCACCGCGCCGGACAGCCGCAGCACCAACGGCATGTTGTAGGTGGGCGAGGGGCCCTCAAGCTTGTGCAGGAACCACAGGCGCTGCTGGGCGTAGGACAGGGGCAGCACGTCCGGCCGTGGCATCCGGTCCAGAGCGGTACGCGCTCCGGCGGGCCCGTCGTCGAGGCACCGGGCGAGAGCAGCCGGGGTCGGCATCTCGAAGAGGGTCCGCAGCGCCACCTCGGCGCCGAGCGCGGCCCGGATCCTGCTGATCAGCCGGGTCGCGAGGAGGGAGTGGCCGCCGAGGTCGAAGAAGCTGTCCTCCACCCCCGCCCGGGACACGCCCAGCACGTCGGCGAAGAGGGCGCACAGGATCTCCTCCAGCGGCGTACGCGGAGAACGGCTCCCCTCGGCCACGTCGAAGCCGGGCTCCGGCAGGGCGGCCCGGTCGAGCTTCCCGTTGGGCGTCACCGGAAACTCGGCCAGGACCACTACGGATGCCGGCACCAGGTGGTCGGGCAGCGTACGGCGCAGCTGCTCACGCAGGTGTGCGCCGGAGGCCGTCTGCGGATCGGCAAGGACGTACGCGTGGAGCGTCAGGAAGCCCTGTTGGTCGGGCCTGGCCAGAACGGCGGCCCGGGCGACGCCGTCCTGCCGCTCCAGCGCGGCCTCCACCTCACCGGGCTCCACCCGGAACCCTCGGATCTTCACCTGCTCGTCGGACCGGCCCAGGTATTCGAGCTCGCCGTCCGCGTTCCACCGGGCCACATCGCCCGTGCGGTACATCCGGGCGCCGGATCCCGCGAACGGATCCGCCACGAACCGGGACCCGGTCAGCCCCGGCCGGCCCAGATACCCCCGTGCGACTCCGGGGCCGGCGATGTACAGCTCGCCCCGCACGCCCGGGGCCACCGGCCGGAGGAAGTCGTCGAGGACGTACGTCCGCGTCCCTGCCAGGGGCGCGCCGATCGGGTACGACTCCCCCGACAAGGGACGGCTGATGGTTGCTGCCACCGTCGTCTCGGTCGGTCCGTACAGGTTCGTCATGCGCCGGCCCGCCGACCATCGCCGCACCAGGTCGGCCGAGCACGCCTCACCCCCGACCACCAGGCTCCGCAAGCCCGCCAGGCCCTCCGGCGGCATCGTCGCCAGCACCGACGGCGGGACGAAGGCGTGCGTCACCCCTGCCTCCGCGACCAGCGAGGCCAGCTCCGCGCCCGCCGAACGCGCCTCCTTCACGATGACGAGTGCCGCCCCGGCCCCGATGGCCATCATCAGCTCGAGTACGGAGGCGTCGAAGCTCGGCGAGGCCAGCTGGAGGACGCGGCTGCCGGCGTCGACGCCGGCGCGCTCCACAGCTCCGGCCGCCAGGACGGCCAGGCCCGCGTGCGTGACCACGGTCCCCTTCGGCCGCCCGGTCGAGCCGGATGTGTAGATCACGTAGGCGGCGTTCTCCACCCGCGACGGGACGCGGCGATCGCCGTCGGCCGGGTCGCGATCCACGCCGCCGGGGCCGCCGCCGGGGCCGCCGCCGGGGCCGCCGCCGACGACGATCGTCTCGACGCCGGAGACCGCATCCCGGCCCGCCTCGTCGGTCAGCATCACCTTCGGGGCCGCGTCGGCGAGCAGGAACCGCACCCGCTCCGCCGGATAGCCGGGGTCCACCGGCAGGAACGCCGCCCCGGCCTTGGCCACTCCCAGGATCGCCGCGATCTGCCACGCCCCACGCGGCAGGAGCACCCCCACCACGTCCTCCGCGCCCACACCCCGGTCCAGCAACGACCAGGCGACGGTGTTCGCCCGCGCGTTCAGCTCCGCGTACGACCAGCTCGACTCCCCGTCGATCACCGCCACCGCATCCGGCGAGGCTGCCGCGCGATGCTCGAACAGGGCCGACAGCGTCGAGGGCGGCTCCGGCGCCACGCGCGACCAGCGGTCGAGGACCTGCTCGCGCTCGTCCGCGCCGAGCAGCTCCACCTGGCCGATCCGCTGCTCCGGGTTCCGCACGACGGCGCGGAGGAGTCGCAGCCATCGCTCGACGAACGCCTCGACCGTGGACCGGTCGTACAGGTCGACGGCGAACTCGACGGCGCCCGTGACACCCGCCGGGCCGTCGGCGTCGCGCCGCTCGCCGAGGCTGATGAACAGGTCGACCCGGGACAGGCCGGTGCTCACGCCCTCCAGGCGCGTACGCAGCTGCGGCAGTTCGAAGCCCGCGTCGGGGTTCTCCTGCAGCCCGAGCAGGATCTGGAAGAGGGGCTGGTGGGCGGCCGAGCGCTGCGGGTTGAGCTTCTCGACCAGGAACTCGAAGGGGACGTCCTGATGCGAGTAGGCGGCCAGGCAGGTCTCGCGGACCCGGCCCAGCAGCTCGGCGAACGACGGGTCTCCGGAGACGTCGGTACGCAGCACCAGCGTGTTGACGAAGAATCCGACCAGGTCGTCCAGCGCCTCGTCGGTACGGCCCGCTATCGGTGTTCCCACGGGGACGTCCGCTCCGGCGCCCGACCGGGACAGCAGCGCGGCCAGGGCCGCCTGCAGCACCATGAACAGCGTCGCGCCCGAGGAACGGGCCAGCTCCAGCAGGTCCCGGTGCAGGTCCGGGTCCATGCTGAACATGGCGACGCCACCGGCGTAGCTCGTCACCGCCGGCCGGGGCCGGTCCGTCGGCAGCGTCACCTGCTCGGGCAGGCCGTCCAGCTGCCGCGTCCAGTACTCCAGCTGCCGGTCCAGCAACCCGTTCTCGTCGAGCAGCCGCCGCTGCCAGAGGGCGTAGTCCGCGTACTGGACGGGCAGCGGCGACCATGACGGCGCCTGCCCGCGGCACCGGGCGCCGTAGGCCGTCGCGATGTCCTGGGCCAGTGGCCGCAAGGACCAGCCGTCGGCGGCGATGTGGTGCAGGACCAGCACCAGCACCCACTCGTCCGACCCGAGAGCGAACAACTCCGCCCGCAACGGAATCTCGCGGGCGAGGTCGAACCGGTAGCGCGCCGCCTCCCGCATCAGCTCCGCGACGTCGTCCTCGGCCACCTCGCGCACAGCGAGTGGGGCCTCAACGCCCTTGAGAATGTGCTGGTACGGGGTGCCGGCGCGTTCGGCGAACACCGTCCGCAGTGCCTCGTGCCGGCCCACCACATCGGTGAGCGCAGCCCGCAGAGCCGCCACGTCCAACCGGCCGGACAGACGCAGCGCGAGAGGCGAGTTGTACGTCGCCGACGGGCCTTCGAGTTTGTGCAGGAACCACAACCGCTGCTGCCCGAACGACAACGGCACCAGCTCCGGCCGCTCCACCGCCGTCACCGGCGTCTGTGCCGCATCGGCCCCTGCGGCGAGCACCTCGGCCAAGCCCGCCGGTGTCGGCGCCCCGAAGAGCGCGCGGGGTTCGAGGTCGCAGCGGAAGACGCGGCGGATCCGTATGACGAGCCGGGTGGCGAGAAGGGAGTGGCCGCCCAGGTCGAAGAAGCTGTCGTCGATGCCCACCTTCGGCACGCCCAGGACCTCGGCGAAGAGGTCGCAGAGCAGTTCCTGGAGCGGTGTCCGGGGCGCGGACTCCGGCGCGACGTCGTGCGCGGGCTCGGGCAGCGCCGCTCGGTCGACCTTGTCGTGAGGAGTCCTCGGCAGGGAGTCCAGGACCAGCACCGCCGCGGGCACCATGTACTCCGGCAGCCGGTCGACCAGGTGGCCGCGCAGCCGGCCCGCGTCGAGGATCCGTCCCGCGACGGGGACCGCGTACCCGAGCAGGCGCGTCCCCCGGTCGTCCTGCCGGGCGACGACCACGGCCTGGGCGACGTCGGGGTGCCGGCGGAGCACGGACTCCACCTCGCCCGGCTCCACCCGGTATCCCCGGACCTTCACCTGCTCGTCGGACCGGCCCAGGTACTCCAGCTCGCCGTCCGCGTTCCACCGCACCAGGTCACCGGTCCGGTACATGCGCGCACCCGGCCCGCCGAAGGGGTCCGCGACGAACCGCGACGCGGTCAGCCCCGCCCGCCCGAGATAGCCGCGCGCCAGTCCGGCGCCGGCGACGTACAACTCCCCCGGTGCCGCCGTCGGCACCGGCCGCAGCGCCTCGTCCAGCACGTACACCCGGGTGTTCAGGACGGGCCCGCCGATCGGCGCCGGGCCGGGACGCAGGGGCCCGCTCAGCGACGCGCACACGGTCGTCTCGGTCGGCCCGTAGGCGTTGATCAGCCGCCGGCCGGGAGACCACCGCCCGGTCAGCTCCGGCGGGCACGCCTCACCGGCCACCACCAGCGTGGCGAGGTCGGGCAGGGCCGCCTCGGTGCCTCCGGGCACCGTGTCCAGGACCGTCGGCGGCACGGTGAGATGGGTGATCCGATGCTCCCGGAGCACCGTCGCGAGCTCGGCGCCGGCCAGGCGTTCCGCGTCGTGGACGACCAGCGCGGCACCCGCGCCGAACGCCATCACCAGCTCCCACACGGCGGCGTCGAAGCCCAGGGCGGCGAACTGCAGCACCCGGGACCGCTCCGTGACGCCGAGCCGCTGCGCCTGGGTGGCCGCCAGACTCGCCAGGCCGCGGTGGGTCACCACCACGCCCTTGGGCTCCCCGGTCGATCCCGACGTGTAGATCACGTACGCCGGGTGATCCACTCCGAACGGGAGCTTCTGCTCCGCGGTGGGGGCGGTGCCACCGGCGGTCACGGCGCCGAGGTCCTGCGACATGACGAGGATGCCGAACTCGCCCTCCGGCAGCGCTGTTTGCTCGTCGGCGACGACTACTCGGGGCCGGGCGTCGGCGAGCACGTGGTCGATGCGTCGTTGCGGATAGGACGGGTCCACCGGGAGGAACGCCGCACCGCTCTTCGTCACACCGAGCACGGCCGCGATCTGGGCCGCTCCCCGCGGCAGGAGCACTCCGACCACGTCGTCCGGGCCCACGCCCCGCTCCCGCAACCTCCGGGCAATCCCGTCCGAGGCCGCGTCCACCTGGCCGTACGACCAGCTCCGCGCACCGTCGACCACAGCCACCGCATCCGGCCGGGCAGCGGCCTGCCGCTCCCACAACCGACCGAGCGTGACCGCCTCGACAGAAGCGTCCGCACGCCCCCAGTCGTCGAGCAACCGCACCCGCTCGTCGGCCCCGAGCAGATCCACCTCGCCCAACCGGCTCCCAGGCGCCGAAACCATCGCCCGCAGCATCCGCACCCAGCGGCGCGTGAACGCCTCCACCGTCGACCGCTCGTACAGATCGGTCGCGAACTCCACAACCCCCGTCAGCCCCGCCAGACCGCCGTCCGGGGTGGACGCCTCGACGAAGTTGACGGAGAGGTCGACCCGGGAGACGCCCGTGGCGACGTCCTCGGCGCGCGTGACGAGCCCCGGCAGCGCGACACCCTGTTCCGCGGTGTTCTGCAGGCCGAGCAGGATCTGCACCAGGGGGTGATGCGAGGTGGAGCGCTGCGGGTTGAGCCGCTCCACCAAGTGCTCGAAGGGGAGGTGCTGGTGGGCGTAGGCGTCCAGGCTCACGTCCCGGACCCGGTCGAGCAGGTCGTCCAGCGTCGGGTCGCCCGAGGTGTCGGTGCGCAGCACCAGCATGTTCACGAACAGTCCCGCCAGATCGGCCAGGGCGTCGTCGTCGCGACCGGCGATGGGTGATCCGACGGCGATGTCGGTGCCCGCGCCGAGCCGCGTCAGCAGGCCTGCGAGGCCTGCTTGGAGGATCATGAAGAGGGTCGTGCCGGTGGCGCGTCCCCGGTGGACGAGGGCCGCGTGCAGGTCGGGGTCGATGTCGAAGACCACCGTCTCGCCGCGGTAGCTCGCGACCGTGGGGCGCGGGTGGTCCGGGGGCAGGGTTACCTGGTCGGGCAGGTCGCTCAACTGCCGGATCCAGTACTTCATCTGACGGCTGAAGGCGCTGTCCGGGTCGGTGTCGTCTCCGAGCAGGTCCCGCTGCCAGAGCGTGTAGTCCACGTACTGCACCGGCAATGGCGCCCACGCGGGCTGCTCTCCCGCCCGCCGCCGGGTGTACGCGGCCGCGAGGTCGGACATGAGGATCTGGAGCGACCAGCCGTCGGCGGCGATGTGGTGCAGGACCAGCATCAGCACCCATTCGCCGGACCCGAGAGCGAAGAGCTCGGCCCGCAGCGGCATCTCGTGGGACAGGTCGAAGGGATGGCGCGCGGCCTCCGCCATCAGCTCCGCGACCTCGGCCCCGGCCGCTTCACGGACCGGGAGGCCGACCTCGACGCCGTCGAGCACCTGCTGGAACGGCACGCCGGCCCGCTCCCCGAACACCGTCCGCAAGGCCTCGTGCCGGCCCACCACGTCGGTGAGCGCCGCCCGCAGCGCGGCCACGTCCAACCGGCCGGACAGACGCAGCGCGAGAGGCGAGTTGTACGTCGCCGACGGGCCCTCGAGCCGGTGCAGGAACCACAACCGCTGCTGCCCGAACGACAACGGCACGGTCTCCGGGCGCGCCGCTGCCGTCACCGGCGCCGCGGCCCGGGTGTCCCCTGCCAGATGCCCGGCGAGCAGGCGCGCCGTGGGCGCATTGAAGATCGTCCTCATCGGGACGTCCATGTCCAGCAGGGCCCTGATCTTCGCGCCCAGCCGGGTCGCGAGGAGGGAGTGGCCGCCGAGGTCGAAGAAGCTGTCCTCGGCACCGACCCGGGCCACGCCCAGCACGTCGGCGAAGAGGGAGCACAGGATCTCCTCCAGCGGCGTACGCGGAGAGCGGCCACCGCCCGCCGCGTCGAAGGTGGGATCCGGCAGGGCGGCCCGGTCGAGCTTCCCGTTCGGGTTCACCGGGAATTCGTCCAGCACCATCACGGCCGCCGGCACCAGGTGGTCGGGCAGCGTACGGCGCAGCTGCTCGCGCAAGCGAGTGCCGGAGACCGTCTGCGCGTCGGCACGGACGTATCCGTAGAGCGTGAGGAATCCCTGCTGGTCGGGCCTGGCCAGAACGGCGGCCTGGGCGACGCCGTCCTGCCGCTCCAGCGCGGCCTCCACCTCGCCCGGCTCCACCCGGAAGCCGCGGATCTTCACCTGCTGGTCCGACCGTCCGAGGTATTCCAGCTCGCCGTCGGCGTTCCACCGGACCAGGTCACCGGTCCGGTACATCCGCGATCCGGCGGGGCCGAACGGATCCGCCACGAAACGCGAGCCCGTCAGCCCCGGCCGGCCCAGATACCCTCGTGCGACTCCGGGGCCCGCGATGTACAGCTCACCCCGCACACCCGGGGCCACCGGCCGCAAGAACTCGTCCAGCACGTACGTCCGCGTCCCCGCCAGCGGCGCGCCGATCGGGTACGACTCCCCCGACATCGGGCGGCTGATCGTCGCCGACACCGTCGTCTCCGTCGGGCCGTACAGGTTCGTCATCCGACGACCTGCCGACCACCGCCGCACCAGGTCGGCCGAGCACGCCTCACCCCCGACCACCACGCTCCGCAGCCCCGCCAGCCCCTCCACCGGCACCGTCGCCAGTACGGACGGCGGGACGAAGGCATGGGTCACCCCGGAACCCGCGATCAGCGACGCCAGCTCCGCGCCCGCCGAACGGCAGGGTCCCGGCATCACGAGGGTGGCTCCTGCCGTGAAGGCGCCGAGGACCTCGGCGATCGACACGTCGAAGCTCGGCGAAGTCAGCTGGAGGACGCGGCTGCCGGCGTCGACACCGGCGCGCTCCACGACCCCGGCCGCCAGCGCGGCCAGACCCGTATGCGTGACCACGGTCCCCTTCGGCCGCCCGGTCGAGCCGGACGTGTAGATCACGTACGCGGCGTTCGCCACCTGCGACGGCACGCGGCGATCGCCGTCGGCCGGGTCGCGATCCACGCCTCCGGTGCCGCCGTCGGGGCCGCCGTCGACAATGATCGTCTCGACGCCGGAGACCACGTCCTGCCCCGCCGGGTCCGTCAGCACCACCTTCGGAGCCGCGTCGGCGAGGAGGAACTGCACCCGCTCCGCCGGATATCCGGGGTCAACCGGCAGGAACGCCGCTCCTGCCTTCGCCGCCCCCAACACCGCCGCGACCTGCCGCACTCCACGCGGCAGGAGCACCCCCACCACGTCCTCCGCGCCCACACCCCGGTCCAGCAACGACCAGGCCACGGCGTTCGCCCGCGCGTTCAGCTCCGCGTACGACCAGGTCACCTCGCCGTCCACCACCGCCACCGCATCCGGCGACACCGCGACACGTTCCTCGAACAACGCCGACAGCGTGCGCTCGGGAACGGTCGCCGCGCCGGCCCCGGACAGCGCCGTGACATGTGCGCGCTCGTCCTCCGACAGGAATTCGACCTCGTGGAGGCGCTGTCCCGGTGCCGAGGTGACCGAGCTCAGCAGCCGCAGCCAGCGGGACACGAACGACCCGACCGTGCCGGCGTCGTAGAGATCGGTGGCGTACTCGACCGCTCCCCGGATCCCGCTCGGGGTGCCGTCGGCCTCGAACGTCTCGGTGACGTTGATCGTCAGGTCGAGGCGGGCGACACCGGTGGACGGCTCCTCGGTGCGCACCCGTACGCCCGGCAGCTCGAAGCTCGCGTCGGCGTTGTTCTGGACCACCAGGAGGATCTGGAAGAGGGGCTGGTGGGCGGCCGAGCGCTGCGGGTTGAGCTTCTCGACCAGGAACTCGAAGGGGACGTCCTGATGCGAGTAGGCGGCCAGGCAGGTCTCGCGGACGCGCCCCAGCAGCTCGGCGAACGACGGGTCACCCGACACGTCCGTACGCAGGACCAGCGTGTTGACGAAGAACCCGACCAGGTCGTCCAGCGCCTCATCGGTCCGTCCGGCCACGGGCGTCCCCACCGGAACGTCCGTCCCCGCGCCCGACCGCGACAGCAATGCCGCCAGACCGGCCTGCAACACCATGAACAGCGTCGCACCCGACGACCGCGCCAGCTCCAGCAGACCACGGTGCAACTCCGGGTCCACCGCGAACATGGCCACGTCACCGGCATAGCTCGCCACCGCCGGCCGGGGCCGGTCCGTCGGCAACATCACCTGCTCGGGCAGGCCGTCCAGCTGCCGCGTCCAGTACTCCAGCTGCCGGTCCAGCAACCCGCCCTCGTCCAGCAGCCGCCGCTGCCAGAGCGTGTAATCGGCGTACTGCACCGGCAACGCCGACCACGAAGGTGCCTGCCCGCGGCACCGGTCACCATAGGCAGTCGCGATGTCCCGGGCCAGGGGCCGCAAGGACCACCCATCCGCTGCGATGTGGTGCAGAACCAGCACCAGCACCCACTCGTCCGGCCCGAGAGCGAACAACTCCGCCCGCAACGGAATCTCGCGGGACAGGTCGAAGCGGTAGCGCGCCGCCGCCTGCACCAGCCCGGTGATCTCGTCCTCGGCCGCCTCACGCGCCACGAGCCCGACCCGGACCCCGTCGAGCACCTGCTGGAAGGGCACGCCGTCCCGCTCGCCGATCACCGTCCGCAGCGCCTCGTGCCGGCCCACCACATCGGTGAGCGCGGCGCCCAGCGCCGTCACATCCAGCCGACCCGACAGCCGCAGCGCCAACGGCGAGTTGTACGTCGCCGACGGGCCCTCGAGCCGGTGCAGGAACCACAACCGCCGCTGGGCGAACGACAACGGGACCCTCTCCGGGCGCGCCACCGCCGTGACGGGGGGCCGGACGGTGTCGTCCGTCCGCGCGTGCTCGATCCGCACGGCGAGCTCGGCGACCGACGGGGCTGCGAAGACGGCCCGCAGCGGCACTTCCACGTCGAGGACCGTACGGATGCGGCTGATCAGTCGCGTCGCGAGGAGCGAGTGCCCCCCGAGGTCGAAGAAGCCGTCCTCCACGCCGACCCGCGGCATGCCGAGGATCTCGGCGTAGAGCGCGCACAGGATCTCCTCCTGCGGCGTCCGGGGGTCGCGGCCGCCCACCGAGAGGACTTCGGGCTCCGGCAGCGCCCGGCGGTCGAGCTTGCCGTTCGGGGTCACCGGCATCCGCTCGATGGCCGTGAGGGTCGCCGGCACCATGTAGTCCGGCAGCAGCTCCTTGAGCGTCGTCCGCAGGCCCGACACCAGCTCACCCGCCGCCCGGGCCACGGCCGGCACGTTCGACGTCACCGGAACCGGCCGGCCGTCGCCGTCCCGGTAGACGCCCGTCAACGGCACGGAGTCATCCGTACCGGGCAGCACGACGAACTCGAACCAGCCGCCTCGACGCGGCGACCAGGTCGGCACGGCACGACGCCCCGCCCGCTGCGCCCAGGACCGCACCGCCTGCGGATCCACGCACGCCGCGTCCGCGTCGGCATCCGCGCCGGCGTCGTCCGCTTCGTCGTCGAGGCCACGCAGTACGGCCACGCCGCCGGCCAGGCGGGCGTTGGGAACGTCGACGACCCGGACCGGCGATCCGGTCATGCCGTCGGCGCCCACCACACGCTTGAGGTCGTCCAGACTGCTCACGTCGCGGCCCCACACCACCACCGGGGCATCCGCGACCGATCGCGCCGGTCCCTTGTGCAGGACCACCTCGTACCGGTACCCGGTCAGTTCGTTGTGCGCCGTGCCGTCCTTCAGCCGCACTTCCACTCCCGGCGCGCCGCAGGCGTCGGCGAAGGCGGTGAGGAACTCGGGGGCCAGGAGCAGCTCCTTCTCCGTGACCACCGCCTGTTCCACCGCGGACCGCATGGCGTCGGCGCTCATGCCGGGGTCCCGGTGCTGCTGCACGGCGGCGTGCTGCATCCGCAGCAGCCCGTGGTGGCGCACGTCCCCGAGCACCACCCGGCCGCCGTCGGCGACCAGGCCCCACACCTCTGCCAGGACGTCCCGCAGGTAGTCCGCGGAGGGGAAGTACTGCATCACCGAGTTGATCACGACGGTGTCGAAGTGGTTCACGGGCAGCCCGGACAGATCGTGCGCCGGCTGACAGCTCAGCCGCACGTGATCCCACTCCCGCCCGGCCGCGTAATGGTGCAAGCGGTCGATGGCGGTCGCCGAGAAGTCGGTGCCCCAGTATTCGTCGACCGCCTCGGCCAGCGGCACCGCCAGCAGCCCGGAACCGGAACCGATCTCCAGGACCCGGCGGGGAGCGAATCGCAGGATCTGCCGCACAGCGGCGTCCCGCCATTCCCGCATCTCGTCCACGGGGAGGGGGTCCCCGGTGAAGGAGCTGTTCCAGCCGATGAAGTCCTCGCCCGGGACGCCCAGCTCGCTGTACACCGAGTGGTAGATGTCCTGCCATTCGCCCATCTGGACCTCGGCGGCCACGTCCGTCCCGCCGGCCAGGACGACGTAGGCCGCCAACGACGCCGCCTCGTCGCCGCGGCGGACGACCACCGCCGCTTCCCGTACCTCCGGCCGGGCTTCCAGCACGCGCCGTACCTCGTCGGGCTCCACACGGAACCCGCGGATCTTGACCTGCTCGTCGGACCGGCCCAGGTACTCCAGTTCGCCCTCGGCGTTCCACCGCACGACGTCGCCGGTCCGGTACATCCGCGCACCTGGCTCGCCGAAGGGGTCGGCCGGGAACCGTGACGCCGTGAGCCCCGGCAGCCCCAGATACCCTCGGGCCACTCCCGTACCACCGACGTACAACTCGCCCGGCACCCCTGCCGGAACCGGTCGCAACACCTCGTCCAGCACGTACAGCCGCGTGTTCACCACGGGGCGGCCGATCGGTGCCCGGGGGCCGGTCAGGCCGGAGGTGTGCGAGGCGACGACGGTGCACTCCGTGGGCCCGTACGCGTTGACCATCCGCCGCCCCGGCAGCCACAGCGCCACCAGCTCGGGCGAGCACGCCTCGGCGCCGACGCTCAAGGTGCGGAAGCCGGGCAGGCGCCCGGCCGTCTCCAGGGCCAGGGTGCTCAGCGCGGAGGGCGGGATGTGGGCATGCGTGATGCGGTGCCCGGCGAGCGCGGCGGCGAGTTCGTCCCCGGCCAGGCGGTGCTGGTCGGCGATGACGAGGCGTCCGCCCGCGCCGAAGGCCCAGACGGTTTCCAGCACCGACGCGTCCACGCTGGGCGAGGACAGCTGGAGGATCCTGCTGCCGGGGTCCGCCGGGCAGCGCTCCTGCAGCGTCGCCGCGAGGCCCGCCAGGCCGCGGTGCGTCACCACCACGCCCTTGGGCACGCCCGTCGACCCGGACGTGTAGATCACGTACGCGGGGTGGTCCACGGCGAGCGGGCGTACCCGGTCCGCGTCGGTCGGGTCGGCATCGGTCAGGTCCGCGTCGGCCGGGCCGGCCTCGGCGGCGGCGTCGGTGCCGTGCCCGTGGGTTGTCGGGTCGCCGGCCGAGCCGAGGACTACGACGCGGGATGCCAAGAGGCCGGGGAGCGCGTCGACCGTTTCGGGGGCCGCGAACACGATCCGGGGTGCGGAGTTCTCGACGATGTGCCGGATGCGCCGGGCGGGGAAGACGGGGTCGACGGGCACGTAGGCGGCGCCCGCCTTGAGGACGCCCAGCACGGTCGCGACCTGGTCGGCCGAGCGGGGCAGCACCACGCCCACCAGGTCCTCCGGCCCGATGCCCTCACCTATGAGCCAGTGGGCCACGCGGTTGGCCCTGCGGTTGACCTCGGCGTAGGTCCGGCTGCCCCGCTCGTCGGTGACCGCGATCGCCTCCGGGGCGGCGGCCGCCCGCTCCTCGAAGATCCGGGCGAAGGTCGTGACCGGGACGTCCTGCTCGTACCGGCCCCAGTCGGCGAGGGTCTCCCGGTCGGCGGCGGTGGTGATCTCCAGGTCGGCGACGGGCTGTTCGGGGTCCTCGACCGCCTGGTGCAGCAGTTGCGTCCAGCGGGCGACGACGGATCGTACGGTGGCCGCGTCGTAGAGGTCGGTGGCGTACTCGACGGTGCCGGTGATACCTGCGGGGCGTCCGTCGGGCCCGGTCCGTTCGGTGACGCTGAACGACAGGTCGAAGCGTGCGGTGCCGGTCGGCACCACCTCGGAGCGGACCGCGAGCCCGGGCAGGTCGAAGCGGGCGTCGGCGTTGTTCTGGAGGACGAGCGCGACCTGGAAGAGCGACTGGTGGCCCGCCGAGCGCTGCGGGTTGAGCGTCTCGACGACATGCTCGAAGGGGACGTCCTGCCGGCCGTAGCCGTCCAGGCCGGTCTCCCGGACGCGGCGCAGCAGTTCCGAGAAGCGGGGGTTGCCGGAGGTGTCGGTGCGCAGCACCAGCATGTTCACGAAGAGCCCGACCAGTTCGTCGAGCTGCGGTTCGCTCCGGCCGGCCACACCCGCGCCGATCGGGATGTCGGTTCCGGCGCCGAGGCGGGTGAGCAGCGCGGCGAGGGCCGACTGCAGCACCATGTAGGCGGTCGCGCCGCTGCGGCGGGCCAAGGCGAGGATGCCGGCGTGCAGGCCGGCGTCCAGGTGGATGCCGACGACGTCGCCGCGGTGGGTCGCCACGGCGGGCCGGGGGCGGTCGCCGGGGACCGTGGCCAGGTCGGGCAGGCCGTCGAGCCGACGGCGCCAGTAGGCCAGCTGGTGCGTGAGGGGGCTGTCGGGGTCGTCCTCGGTGCCGAGGAACTTCCGCTGCCACAGGGCGAAGTCGGTGTACTGCACCGGCAGAGGCGGCCACTCCGGTGCGGTGCCCAGGCGGCGCGCGGAGTAGGCCGTGACCAGGTCGCGGGCGAGCGGCGCGCCCGACCATCCGTCGCCGGCGATGTGGTGGATGACGACCATCAGCGCCGCGTCGTCCGGTGCGAGGGTGAGCAGCCGGGCGCGGACGGGGACGTCACGCGCCAGGTCGAACTCCCGGCCGGCCAGCTCGCGGAGGGCGCCGTCCAGCTCCGTCGGATCCACGTCGTGGACGGGGACGTCGATGCGGGCCTCGGCCGGGTCCAGGACGCGCTGGTAGGGCTGTCCGTCGTGTTCGGGGAAGACCGTCCGCAGCGGCTCGTGGCGGTGGACCACGTCGTTCACGGCGTGCACCAGCGCGGTGGTGTCGAGCGGGCCCTTCATCCGCAGGGCGAAGGCCATGTTGTACGTCGCCGAGGGACCTTCGAGCTTGTGGACGAACCACAGGCGCTGCTGGGCGAACGACAGCGGCACCCGGGCGGGCCGGGGTGCCGGGGTCAGCTCCGGGCGGGACGCGCCGGTGGCGGAGCGGTCCAGCCGGACGGCGAGCAGCGCCGGTGTCGCGGCGCCGAAGAAGGTGCCGAGGTCGACGTCGATGCCCAGGGCCGCGCGGATCCGGCCGGTCAGGCGGGTGGCCAGCAGGGAGTGGCCGCCGATGTCGAAGAAGTTGTCCTCGAAGCCGACCTGGGGCACTTCCAGGACCTCGGCGAACAGGGTGCGGAGGACGTCCTCCAGGGCCGTGCGGGCGGCGCGCTCCGGGCCGGTGGGGAGGAAGCGGGGTTCGGGCAGGGCGTCGTAGTCGATCTTGCCGTTCGGGGTCAGGGGCAGGCTGTCGAGCGGGACGACGAGGGCCGGCACGAGGTAGCCGGGGAGGCTGGTGCGCAGCTGGGACAGCAGCGCCGGCGCGTCGACCGTGCCGCCCTCGACCGGGACCACGTACGCCACCAACTGGCTTTCGCCCCGGGGGTCGGTGCGTACGGCGACCGCTGCCCGGGCGAGGCCGGGGCGCCGGTGGAGCGCCTCGGCCAGCTCGCCGGGTTCGACCCGGGCGCCCCGGATCTTGACCTGGTCGTCGACGCGGTGCAGGAACTCGAGCTGGCCGTCCTCGCCCAGCCGGGCGACGTCTCCGGTGCGGTACATCCGGGAGCCGGGCGGGCCGTAGGGGTCGGCGACGAAACGGGCCCCGGTGAGCGCGGGGCGCCCCAGGTAGCCGCGGGCCAGGTTGGCACCGGCGATGTACAGCTCGCCGGGGGTGCCCGCGGGGACGGGTGTCAGGCGGTCGTCGAGCAGGTGGACGCGGGTGTTGGCGATGGGGGTGCCGACGGGTGCGGACGGTCCGGTCAGCGGCGCGCTGAGGGTGGCGGCCACGGTGGATTCGGTGGTGCCGTAGCCGTTGACGAGGCGGCGGCCCGCCGACCAGCGGGTGACCAGGTCGGGCGAGGAGATCTCGCCGCCGATGTGCACCGTGGTGAGATCGGGCAGCCGGGTCTCGGCACCGGCCGGCAGGGTGGCGAGCACCGAAACCGGGATGGTGACGTGGGTGACGCGCTGGTCGCGCAGGACCCGCAGCAGGTCGTCCCCGGCCGGTTGGCCGGCGCCGGGGAGCACGAGGGTGCCGCCGGTGGCGACGGCGGTCAGCAGCTCCCAGATGGCGACGTCGAAGCCGGGGGAGGCGAGCTGCAGGACCCGGGGCCGGGCGCCGGGGCCGTACTCGCGGCGGACGGCTACCGCCAGGTTCACCGTGCTGCTGTGGGCGACCGCGACGCCCTTCGGGGTGCCGGTGGAGCCCGAGGTGTAGATCACGTACGCGAGGTGGCCGGGGTCGAGGGGCGCGGTCCGGTCGCCGTCGGTGGGGTCGCGGTCCGGCAGGCCGGCCCCGAACGCGGCCGGGTCCAGGACGGGCCCGGTGAAGCCCGGGACGGCGTCGGCGGCCAGCACCAGGTCAGGTGCGGCGTCCGCGAGCAGGTAGCCGATGCGTTCGGCCGGCAGCGCGGGGTCCAGGGGCAAGTACGCGGCACCGGCCTTGAGGACGCCCAGCAGGACGGCGACCTGTTCCAGGCTCCGGGGCACGGCGACGCCCACCAGCCGCTCCGGCCCGAGCCCGCGCTCGATGAGCCCCCGGGCGACCTGGTTGGACCGCGCGTTGAGCCGCCCGTACGACCAGGTGGTCGTGCCGTCGGTGGCGGCGGGCGTCCCGGGGGCGGCCGCGACGGTCGCCTCGAACAGCTCCGGAACGGTCCTCGGCGAGGCCGGCAGTGCGTTCACGTGAACTCCAGCGGTGCTCGGGCTTCCAGCGGGCAGAGTCGAGCCGCGGCGCGCGTCGGTGGACCGGCCGCTGCGGGGAAGGCGTTCCGGTGGGGGAAGGGCGTTCCCGTACGGAGAGGGGTGGTTCTGATGGGTCAGGCGTGCTTGAGCAGGCCCCGGTCGATCTCCAGGGCGTTGCGCGCGCGGCCCACGAGGTACTCGGGGCGCGGCTCGCCGGCCGGGCGCGGGGCCTGCGGGACCGGGTTGTAGGTGAGGATCAGCAGACGGCGGGGGTGCGGGGAGACGTTGGTGTTGGAGCCGTGCACCATCTGCGGGCTGAAGAACAGGACGCTGCCCCGCCCGGCCTTGGGGGCGACCATCTCGTGCCGCTCCACGACGTCGGAGAGCTCGCGCGGGGACAGGGCGTAGCGGTCCGGGTCGATGTGGCCCGTGCCGTCCGCGGCGGCCCCGCGGTCGCGCTCCAGGGTGCCCAGGGTGTGCGAGCCGCGCAGGAAGATGACCGGGCCGTTGAACTCCGTGCAGTCGTCCAGCAGCAGCGCGACGTTCACCTGTGACGGGGCGGGCATGCCGTCGGCGTCCCGCCACACGATGTAGTCCTGGTGCCAGGCCCATCGCTCTCCGGCGAACGACTGCTTGACGTTGATCTTCATCTGGTGGACGTACAGATCGTCACCGGCGATCTGCCGGGCCGGGCCGAGGAGGCGCTCGGTCCGGGCCAGCCGGCGGAACACGGGGTGGCGCAGGTGCGAGGCGTAGACGGCGCGCAGCGTGCGGCCGTCGCTCTCGGTGACGACCTGGGGTCCTGGTGTCCGGGCGTCCTCCGTCAGCGCGTCGCGGAGCAGGTCCACCTCGTCGGCGGTGAACAGGTCCTCCTGCACCACGAAGCCGTCCCGCCGGTAGCGGTCGAGGTCGTCCTGGGTCAGGGCCATGGGGGGTCCCTCCGTATGCCGATGCGGGGACGGCTCTCGGTGGCGGGCGGCTGGTGGCGGGCGGCTGGTGGCGGGCTGTGGGTGAGGCGCGGTGGCTCGTGGCGGCTGGTCCGGTCGGCGGCTTCCGGTGGGCGGGCCCGCACGGCCACGCCGCCGGCGAGCACGGACCACAGAGATCGTCACGCCGCCCGCGACACCGGCACAAGGGATGCGGACCCCAGAGCGATCCCCAGGTTCCGCCGCTTCAGCTCCCCTCTGGGGTCACGGCGTCGAGCGCCCCGGGGAGGCTCTCCCGGGAGGTGACGCGCAGTTTCCGGTAGGCCTGCGTGAGGTGCCACTCCACGGTCTTGACGGTCACGAACAGCGTCTGCGCGATGTCCCGGTTGCTCAGCCCCCGGGCGGCCAGGTCCGCCACCCGCCGTTCGGCGGGCGTCAGGGCGGAGGGGGCCCTCTTGCGCCGGCCCTGGCCCCGGGCCGGCGCGTCGAGGGACCGCAGCTCCTCGCAGGCCCGGCGGTGCAGTGCGTACGCCTCGCAGTCACCGGCCAGTTCGGCGGCGAGGTGGAGCTGCTCGCGTGCCGCGGAGGTCTTGCCGGCCCGGAGCAGCACGCTGCCGTACGTGTAGAGGGTGTGGGCCCGTTCGAGGAGAGCCGACGAGCCGTCCAGCACGTCGACGGCCTCCTCCAGCAGGCGCAGGCCGCGGTCCGCGGGCACCGCCGGGGCGAGCGTCCGCAGGACGACGGCCAGGGGGCGGGCGGCTCCGAAGGCGTGGGCCCGGGCGAGTTCCTCCTCGCCGAGTTCGCGCGCGTCCTCGGCCCGTCCGCTGCCGTGGAGGGCCGTGATCACCGGGGCCCAGGCGCCGACCGCCTCCGCCGCCAGGCCGAGTTCCGCATCCAGCCGCCGGCCCTTCACCAGGTCCGCCAGGCCTTCGCCGGGGTGTCCGAGTTCGAGCCGCAGCCGCCCCCGGGCGCGCAGGAGGAAGAGGTGGGCGAAGGTGTCGCCGTCGGCGTCGAGGAGCTCGCGTGCCGACAGCGCGGCGCCGGCCGGCTCCAGGTCGCCCTGTTCGATCAGCGCCTCGACCAGCGCGGCCGCCGCGACCGGCTGGACGACGCTGGGGCTGCCCTCCGACTCGCTGGCCTCCAGGGCGCCGGCGGCGAGCTCGGCGGCGGCGGACACCTGGCCGAGCTGCAACTCGACGTAGGCCTGGAGGCACTGGTCGAGATGGAAGAGGTTCACTCCCCGGCGCCGTGATGCGTCGCCCAGGGTCCGTGCGGCGCGGCGGGCCTCCGGGAGGCGGTCGCAGACCACCAGGGACCAGGCCGCGGTGAGGGCCGCGCCCCAGCCGACGCCGTGCTCGGCCGCCGGCTCCGCCCTGCGCAGCGTGTCCGCGGCGAGGTCCGCGACCTGCGTGGCGTCCGTTCCGTTCCGCAACAGGTCGAGGAGGGCGTCGCCGACGAATCCGTCGGTGCTCGGCCCCGTCGCCCGCTCCCGGATCCGGTCCAGGTGCCGCCGGATCCCGGTCAGGTGGTGCCTGCGGAGGTCACGGGCCCCCGGGGACAGCCTGGCGATGCAGGACAGCGCGTCGTCCAGGTGCGCGACGGCGTCCGCCTCGTCCAGTTCGACGATCGTGCCGGCCAGCACGGTGACGGCTTCCTCGAACCGGGAGCCCAGTGCGAGCGCCCAGGCCAGGTCCCGCGCGACGGCGCTGCGGGCGTCCGGGGCGGAGGTCTGCTCCAGGGCTTCCCGGAGGTGGACGGCGGCCTCCTCGTGGTCGACCGACAACTCGGCGGCGCCGAGCCGGCTCAGGACCGCCGGCAGGTCGTGGCCGGCCGGTGGTTCGCGCAGGGCGCGCCGCAGGTAGCGGACGGCGTCCGGCCCGCACCGCCCGGTGGCCGCCGCGGCGGCGTCCAGGAGGCTTCGGACCGTCCGCCGGTCGCCCTGGGGCGGCGCTTTCAGCAGGTGCCCGGCGACCTGTTCCGGCGGGGCGCCGGCGGCAGCCAGGGCGCGTGCCGCGCGGGCGTGCAGCCGGCCGCGGGTGAGCAGCGGCGTGCTGTGCTGGACGGCCGTGCGGAGCAGCGGTTGCGCGAACCGCAGCACCGGGCCGTCGACCAGGATCTCGGCGTCGATCAGCGCGGCGAGCGCCTTCTCGGCGCCGGCCGGGCTGAGGCAGGCGATGTCTTCCACGATCCGCGGATCGGTCACATGGCCCAGTAGCGCGACCGTCTGGGCCAGTTCGAACGAGGGGTCCGGAAGGCTGCGCAGTTTGCGGACGACCCATCGCACGAGGCTGCGGGGCGCGTGATCGGAGAGCCCGTCCAGGCCGCCTCCGGCGGGGCTCGCGGAGCTCGCGGCGCCGGCATGGCTCCCGGGCCCGGCGGAGCTCCCGGGGCCGGTGGGGTTCCCGAGTCCGTCGGGGCTTCCCGGCCCGGTGGCCGCCTCGTCGAGTACGGCCCTCACCAGCATCGGGTTGCCGTGGGTCGCCTCGAAGAGCGACTCGGCGAGCGCGGCGGGGTCGGGTCCGCCGACGGTCTCCGCGACGACCTGTTCGAGGGCGCGCAGGCTGAGCGGCGCGGGCCGGAGCACGGTCGACTCGAAGGAGGTGACCACGGCGCCCAGCAGGTCGGCGGCCGGGCCGGGGCCGCAGGGCTCCACGGCGACGGCCAGCACCATGTGGCTGCCCCCGACGCGGGCGGCGAGGTAGCTGAGGAAGCGCAGCGACGGCAGATCGGCCCACTGCGCATCGTCGACGACGATCACGAGGCGCCGGTCACCGGCGAGGCCGAGGAGGATGCGGTGCAGTTCGTACAGCAGCGGGTGCCACCCCGCCGCGTGCGCCTCGTCCGGCAGTTTGCCGTGCAGCAGGTGCGCGATGCGCGAGCCGTGCGGCCCGGCGGGCCGGCTACCGGCCGGGGCGTCGTCGTCCGCCGATTCGACCAGTTGCGCAACGGCCCCCAGGGCGAACGACGCCTCGAATTCATTGCCCCTGGCGTGGAGGACCAGGAATTTCTTGTCGACCGCTCTGGTCTGCAGGAGGTGCAGCAGACTGGACTTTCCGGTCCCCGCAGTGCCTTCGACCGCGAGAATTCCGCCGATTCCATCGCTCAAGTCGTCGAGCTTTCGCTCGATCTCGGATATTTCCGCCTGCCGTTCGAGCAGTCCGGCCCGCGGCCCGTCCCATGCGTTGATTATCACGGTTGGCGATTCCCCCAAATTGCCTGGCCGAGAAAGTTCACTCCTGGAAAACTATTGAGGTTCCTGACGGATCGGACACCAAAGAGGACATCGATAAGGACATCGACGTGGACATCAATGCGGACATCGATATGGACACGTCCTTCGCCTGAACTTCCGGAAAGAAGCCCGAAGATCGAACACTAGCCTAAGCGCTGCGCCGCCGGTCTCACAGCGGGCGGACGACCGAAGAACGACCGATTCGAGCCGACGCGCCGGGGCCCCGCCGAGACGCCGTCACCGCCGCCCGGCCCCGGTGGCGGTGCCGCCGACCCCCAGATTTTCGGGCCGACGACCCCGGAATCGGACCATCCGTCCCGTGGCACGTTTCTGGGGTTCTGCCCAGGGCGGGCGGCAGGCATGATCGGGAGGTCCCGCCCACCCTAGGAGCCGCAGGTATGCCACGTGCTCGAACGGTCACCGTGCCCTGCTCGCTGGAGCTCTGCGACCCGGACCTCTACGCACAGGGGCGCCCCGAGGAACTCTGGCAGCGGATGCGGCAGTCCGGATCCGTGCACGAGGGCGAGTACGACGGCCGCCGGTTCCACGCCGTCCTGTCGCACGCCGGGATCTCCCAAGTCCTCAAGGACCCGCGGAACTTCACCTCCCAGCAGGGCATGCGGCTGGATCAGAACCCCGCCGCGACGGCGGCGGCCTCGGGCAAGATGCTGATCATCACCGATCCGCCCCGGCACGGCGAGATCCGGCGCATCGTCAACGGCGCTTTCACCCCGCGCATGGTGGCCCGGCTGGAGCACACCATGCGCGAGACGGTCACCGCCGTGCTGGACGAGGTGCTGGACGCGGGCGAGTGCGACTTCACCCGGGTGGCGGCCAGGCTGCCGCTCTCGGTGATCTGCGACATGCTCGGAGTTCCGCCGGGCGACCGGGACTTCATGCTCGACCGCACCATGGTGGCCTTCGGCTCGGGCGAGAGCGCCGGCACCGACCCGCTCGCGCCGGCCCAGGCACACGCCGACATCCTGGCGTACTACGCGGACCTGCTGGAACGCCGTCGGCGCGAGCCCCGGGAGGACATCATCACCGCGCTGGCGCACGGCACGGTCGACGGCGTCCCCCTCACCGACGAAGAGATCTTCCTGAACTGCGACGGCATCGTGTCGGGCGGCAACGAGACGACACGGCATGCCGGCGCCGGCGGCCTCCTGGCCCTGGTGCGCAATCCGCAGCAATGGGCGTCGCTGCGCGAGGACCCGGAGCTGCTGCCGGGCGCGGTGCAGGAGATCCTGCGCTTCACCAGCCCCGCGATGCACGTCCTGCGGACCGCCACAGCCCCCGTCGAACTCGCCGGTCGCACAATCGCCGCCGGCGACCAGGTGGCGCTGTGGCTGGCAGCGGGCAACCGCGACCCCGCCGCGTTCCCGGACCCCGACCGGTTCGACGTCACCCGGCGGCCCAACCCGCACCTCGCCTTCGCGGCCGGAGCCCACTACTGCCTCGGCGCGGCGCTCGCCACCAGGGAACTCACCGTTCTGTTCGAGGAGTTGCTGCGGCGGGTGCGCAGTGCGGAGCTGACCGGTCCGCCGCGGCGGACACGGTCGATCCTGATCCGGGGGTACGAGGCGCTGCCCGTGCGACTCCTCGCCGGCTGACCTGCCGGCCGACCCTCCGATTGCCCTGTCGGCTGCCCCGTCGGTTGCCTCATCGACCGTCCCGCCGCGTGAGCCTGAGGAAGCAAACATGAGCGAAGAGCGGGCCGCACCCGCCGTACCCCTCGCACCACGGCAGGAGGTGCGCCTCCCGGACGGCCGACGGGTGTCGTGCACCAGCCCCGCCGAAGCACTGCTGATCTGGCGGGAGGCGACAGGCGACGGCCTGTACGGACTCGCCGCTCGGCAGCTGCGCCCCCACGACACGGTGCTCGACATCGGCGCCAACGTCGGGCTGGTCTCGATCGCGTTCGCGGACGTGCAGCGGACGCTCCGGATCGTCGCCGCGGAGCCGGTGCCGGACGTCTTCGCCTGCCTGCGGGACAACCTCGGCCGCCACGTCCCGGGCGGAACACCGGTGCGGACGGCAGTGGGGACCGCGCCCGGCGTCCAGGACTTCACCTACTACCCGGCCGCGCCCGGCAACTCCGGCTTCTACGCCGACCGAGCCGCCGACGACGCCCTCACCAAGACGTTCCTGCGCCGCAGCGGACTCGACGAGGAATCCGTCGAGATGATGACGGAGGGACTGCACGACGGCTGCACGATCGAGGTCCCGGTCACCACCGTCTCCGAACTCATCAGGGAGCACGGCCTCCGGTCCGTGGCCCTGCTCAAGGTGGACGTCGAACGCGCGGAACTCGACGTCCTGCGCGGCGTCGACGCCGCCGACTGGCCGCGCATCGGCGCCGTCGTGGCGGAGGTCCACGACGAGGGCGGCCGGCTCGCGCAGCTGTGCGAGCTGCTGCGGGACGCGGGCCTCGCGCCGCAGGTGCGGCAGGACCCCAGCCTGCGCGACACCGAGATGTACGAGGTCTACGCCCGCAGGGCCCCCGGGACGGAGCCGGGCCGGTGAGCGCCGAGCGGGCGGAGCTCGTCACGCTGGGCGGGGAGCGGGACCGGACGGACCGGATGAACCGGTTGGGCCGGCCGGCGAGCGCCGCGGTGCACCGGACGCTGATCTGCGTGCCTCACGCGGGCGGCAGCGCCGCGGCCTTCCACGCCTGGCACCGGGCGTTCGGCCCGCACCGGACAGCCGTCCGGGCCGTGCACTGGGAACGCCCGGACGGGTCGGAGCACCGCTCCAGCATCGAGGCCCGCGCCGCCGCCCTCGCGGCCGCGGCACGGGAACTGACGGGGCCCTGGATCCTGCTCGGCCACAGCCTCGGCGCACTCATCGTCGCGGAGGCGGTACACCGACTGGAGAACTCCCCCGGCCCGCTCCCGGAACGCGCGGTGCTCTGCGCGAGCGCGCCTCCTGGCACGCCGCGGTCCTTCCCGGCCGACGTGCTGCAGGCGTGCGACGAGCGCATGGCCTCCTACGTCCGACGGCTCGGGGGCACGGACGAACGCATCCTGGCCGACGTCGAGTTCGGCCCCCGCCTCCTGGCCGCGCTCCGCGCCGACCTGGACCTGATCGAGCGCTACGCACCGGACTTCACGCGCCCGCTCGCGACGCCCGTCTCGGTGTACGGCGCCAGGGCGGACCGCGACGTCCCGGTCGAGTCCCTCGAAGGGTGGCGGCAATGGGCCCCGAAAGCCCGGGTGCGCGTCTTCGACGGCGGCCACTTCTTCCCGCACGAGGACCCGGCCGCGATCTGCCGGGCCGTCATGGCGGACTGCACGCAGGGCGACCCGGGCCCTTCCCAGCGATAGCCGGCCGCACACCGCCGCAGCTCCTGAACCGTCCGGGCGAACGGTGGAAGTGGCACCGCTCCCCCGGGGGCCGCCATACGACCCCTGGGCGAGCGGTGCAGGATCCGTCCCCGGCGGTCAGGCTGTCGGGGCACCGGCCCCGTCCAGCCGCAGCGGCAGCCGTTCGAGCTTCCGCATGCCGGACACGGGCTGCCAGTTCAGCTCCTCGGGGCGCACGGCCAGGGTCAGGCCGGGCAGGCGGGCGAACAGCCGGTTCAGGGCGATCTCGGCCTCGTGGCGTGCCAGCGCGGCGCCGAGGCAGTAGTGCGGCCCGGCACCGAAGGAGACGTGCGCCTCCCCGCGGTTCTCGTGCCGCCGGGTGACGTCCAGCCGGTCGGCCTCCGCGAACTCGCGCGGATCCTGGTTGGCGCCGCTCAGTGCGGCCATCACCGCGTCCCCGGCCTGGAACGCCGCCCAGCCGAGGTCGGCGTCCTCGGTGACGTACCGCATCCGCGACACCAGGACGGGTCCGCACCAGCGCAGCAGTTCCTGCACCGCCTGAGGCATCAGCTCCGGTTCGGCGCGGACCAGGGCCAGTTGGTCGGGGTGGGTGAGCAGCGCCCAGACGCTGTTGGCGAGGAAGTTGGCCGTGGTGTCGTGCCCGGCTATGACGAGGCTGAGCACCATCGTGACCAGCTCCCGGTCGGTGAGGCGGTCGCCGTCCCGCGCCCGGATCAGTTCGCTGATCAGGTCGTCCGCGGGCCGGGACCGACGGCGGTCGACCAGCGCGTGCGTGTACTCCACCAGAGGGCCGATCGTCTCGCCCAGGTGCTCCTGGTCGAAGGAGAGCGCGTGGGTCCAGCGCAGCCACGCGGGGCGGTCGGCGCCCGGCACGCCGACGAGTTCGCAGATCACCGTGATCGGCAGGGGGTAGGCGAACAGGCTCAGGAAGTCGGCGACGCCGTCCTCGGCATGTGCCTCCAACCCGTCCAGGAGCTCGTCCGTGAGCCGCTCGATGCGCGGGCGGAGGGCGAGCATACGGCGCGCGGTGAATGCGGGTGAGACCAGGCGGCGCAACCTGCTGTGGCTCTCCCCGTCGCTGTCGAGGAGGGTGTCGGCGAGGTACGGGATGAGGTTTTCGGCAAGGCCGAGTTTCCGCATCGCGTCGGCCTGCATGCGCGGCGCGCCGCCGCCGGGGACCGAGGCCGGGTCGTTGGCGAACCGCGGATCGGTGAGCACCGACCGCACGCCCTCATGACGTCCGACCACCCACATCAACGACCCGTCCAGCGAGCGCATGGGGCAGGCCGCCGCTTGCTCCCGCAGATGCGCGTAACCGGCGTGCGGGTCGGTGAGAATGTTCGGCGGCGCACCCGCTTCGGCCGCATCGCGCTGTTTGCTTCCGGGCTGACCACTCATCTCTGCCCTCCGTCTGCTCGTGGCGGCATGCTCAGGGATTGGCGACCGGCCCGCGGAAACCGTTTCCACTCGTCGGGCAGAAACGCTGAAACTCTGAAACGCTGAACGCGCATTCACAGAAGACCACGGGTCAAGGTTCCGCAGACCACGAGTCGGGGTTCCGCGCGCGGGCATAAGACGAGGGCGTCCCATGTCAGGACAGAAAAACAGTCCCGGACACCCTCCAAAGGGACTCTACCCCCGGTTGGACGGCGAGTTGAAGACTCCGACGAGGGGTGACTGCACGGCTTCTCATGCCGCCCCAGGCCCGGCCCGGGGCGCCTCAGGCCGCGTCAGCCGGTGACCCCGGGTACCACGAGACCGGACTCGTAGGCGATCACCACCGCGTGGGTCCGGTTCTGTGCGCCGAGCTTGGTCAGGACGTTCCCGACGTGTGTCTTCACCGTCTCCAAGCTCACCGTGAGCGACTCGGCGATCTCCGGGTTGGACATGCCGGTGGCCATCAGGCGCAGCACCTCCTCCTCGCGCCCCGTCAGCGCCGCCTTCGGCAACGCCTCGGCGGAGGCCAGCGGGCGGGGGGTGACCATGCGGCGCAGTGCCGCCGGGAAGAGGATCGCCTCCCCGGCGGCCACCACCCGCACCGCCTCCGCGATCTGCCGGACCGGAAGCCGCTTGAGGACGAACCCACTGGCTCCCGCGCTGAGCGCAGCAGTGACGTAGTCGTCGTTCTCGAAGGTGGTGATCACGACGACCTTCGGCGGTTCGGCCACGGCCGGCTCGGCCAGCAGCTGCCGGGTGGCCTCGATCCCGTTGCGACGCGGCATCCGCACATCCATCAGGACCACGTCCGGTCGCAGCCGCCGCACCTGCTCGACCGCCTCGACGCCGTCGCCCGCCTCCCCGACCACGGCGATCCCCGGCTGTGCCGCGAGCAAGGTGCGCAGACCGCTGCGGGTCACCTCGTCGTCGTCCGCGATCAGGAGTGTGACGGGGCTGCCGGTAGGGCTGCTGGTGGCGGGACCTGTGCCGGTGGCGGTGGCGGTGCCGGCAGCAGCGCCGATCACGACGGTATCGCGGGCCTCCGGGCTGGTTGCGACAGCTGCGCTCGCGTCAAAGCCGATCATGCCGGCAACCGTACCGGCAGCCGGACCGCCAGCCGCCAGTGCTGCGGCCCGACCGGGCCGGCCTCGATCTCGCCGTGCAGGAGCCTCACGCGCTCGGCCAGCCCGGGCAGGCCGTGCCCGGACGTCGGAAAAGCACCCCGGCCCGTACCCGCGCCCGTACCCGCGCTCGCCCCCGCCCCGGTCCGGTTGACCACGCTGAGCTCCAGACGGTCCGCCGCGGCCGCCACGCGGACTTCGACCGGACCGCCCGCCCCGTGCCGCAGCGCGTTCGTCAGTCCCTCCTGCAGGATCCGGTACGCCGCCCGGGAGAGCGTCCCCTGCACCTGCGTCAGCTCGCCCGACAGCTCCGGCTCCACCACTGCGCCCGCATGCCGCAACCTGTCCAGCAGCTCGGGCAGATCGGCCAAGGTGCGGGTGGGCGCGGTCTCCGCCTCCTGCTCGCGCAGCACGCCCAGCACGTAGTCCAGGTCCTCCAGCGCGGCCCGGGCCGACTCCTCGATGCTGCGCAGGGCGGCCCGCGCCGCCACCGGGTCGGCGGAGAGCACCTCGCCCGCGACCGCCGCCTGGATCGTGGTCGCCGTCAGCGTGTGCCCGATCGAGTCGTGCAACTCGTGGGCCAGCCGGTTGCGTTCGGCGAGGGCCAGCTCCCGCTCGGCCGCCAGCGCGAGCTGCTCGGCCGGCGACGGTCCCAGCAGCTTCGGCGCCGACCACCGCAGAGCGTTCGTCACCACGACGCACACCGTCGCAGCCGGCAGCACGCAGCCGAGTGCCACCGCCCAGCTCTGCCAGCCGCCCACCACCCGTACCGACCGGCCGAACAGGCTCAGTCCCGCCTCGGCGCCGAGCGGGAGAGTCAGGCTCGCGAGGAGCAGCAGTCCACTCACCAGGGCCCCCGCCCACCCCAGTGCCACGTGCAGCAGCAGCCAGAGCGGAGTCCGCCAACGGTCAGCGGCGGGATCGGGAGCGGGAACGGGAACAGGGGCCGGCGCGGTGGGACTCGGCCCGGCCCCGGACGGGCTCGCGGGCCGGCGCGCGGCCACGGGATCCGGCAACGGCACCCTCAGCAGCCGGCGGGCGGACGCGATCAGCACCCGCCGCGTGGTGCGGGCCAGCCCGGCCACACCGATCAGTACCACCCAGAGCAGCAGGGTGAGAACGAGCTGCACTCCATAGGGAGCGGATGGCCACGCCAGCGTCGGCAGCATGGCGACAGGCAGCAGGGGAAGGCTCGCCAGCGCGCCGCAGTAGGCGAACAGCGCACCCGAATACGTGGAGCCGCGCAGCAGCGGCCGGACACTCTTGATCATAATCCGCCCAGTATGACCAGGTAGCTCACCGGGGTCCTCCCCCGATCGAGGGAGCTCTTTCTCCCGCCTTCCCGCGATGTGCACCGAGCCCTCAGAGGCCAGGATCTTGCCCTGAACAGTTGGCCGGAGGACGGCCCGCCCGCACGCAGCAGGGCGGACGGCGCCTTGACCACTCTCCCCCCCCGTAAGGACGAGCATCACCGTGCGAAACAGACGAGTAGCACCTCTCCTGAGCGTCGGCATCGCGACAGCTTTCGTTTCGGCGCTGACACCAGCAACAGCATTCTCCGCGCCTGAGGCCTCTGCGGCGAAGGACCCTCTGCGGCAGTACGCACAGCAGAAGCCCCGGTGGCAGCGCTGCGACAAAGGCAGCCCCGCCGACTTTGAGTGCGCGACTCTCAAGGTGCCGCTGGACTACAGCGATCCCGGCGGCAAGGAGATCGACATCGCGATATCGCGGCTGAAGGCAAGCAGCGCGAAGGAACGCCGCGGCGTTCTGCTGCTCAACCCCGGCGGCCCCGGCGGCCCGGGCCTGGACATGCCCGTCGACCCGGACATGAAGCTCCCCGAGGAAGTGACGAGACGGTACGACGTCATCGGGTTCGACCCGAGGGGCGTCGGGCGGAGCTCTCCCCTCACCTGCGGTCTGACTGAAGACGAACAGAACTTCGAGCGCCCGTACAAGGCCGAGACCTTCGCCAAGGATGTGGAGTGGGCCCGTACGGTGGCCGACAAGTGCCACGCCAAGGCGGGTGACACGCTGCGGCACCTCACCACCCGCAACACCGCTCGCGACATGGACGTCATCCGTGCCGTGCTGGGCGAGGAGAAGCTCTCCTACCTGGGATTCTCCTACGGCACCTACCTCGGCGCCGTCTACACGCAGATGTTCCCCCGGCGAACCGACCGGTTCGTGCTGGACAGTGCAACCGACCCCGCGCGGTTCGGGCGGGGCATCTTCCAGGGGATGGCGGAGGGGACCGAGCCCGCCTTCACGCGGTGGAGCGAATGGACTGCCCGGCACCACACGACGTACCAACTGGGTCGCACCCCGGCCGAGGTCCGCAAGACCTTCTGGGACCTGATCGCCCGGGCCGACCGCGAACCCGTCGTCCACGACGGAAAACACCTCACCGGCGACGACATCCGCTCCGAGCGTGCCATGTTCTTCCGCGTCCAGAACGCCGCCCGAAGGGTCGCCGAACTGAAGCAGGCCGCCGAGGGCAGGAAGCCGGCCCCGTCCGGCACCCCGGGGCAGGCCCCGGCCCCCGTTCCGCCGGCGTCCGCCCGTGACATCCCCTCGGACAACGCGGCCGCGAGCGCCTGGGCCGTCATCTGCGCCGACACCCGCACGTCCTGGCCGGACGACCCCGAGCAGTACCGCCGCGACGCGATCCGCGACAAGGCCCGGTATCCGCTGTACGGCGATTTCGCGTCCCATATCAAGCCGTGCGCCTTCTGGAAGCAGGGCAGCGAGCCCGTGACAGCCGTGAACAACAAGGCCCGTGTTCTGATCCTGCAGAACGAGTGGGATCCCCAGACACCCCTGGCCGTCAGCCAAGGCATGCACCGTGCTCTGCACGGCTCCCGGATGGTCACCGTCGCCGGCGGCGAGGGTCATGGCGTCTTCGGTACCGGCTCCTGCGCGGACCGGAGCGCCACGGACTATCTGACCACGGGCAGGCTCCCGGCCGAGGACCTGACCTGCCAAGCGCCGACCGGGTAACAGGAACGGCCGGCCGGCGCCGGGCATGCTGCGGGCGGGCGACCCGGCGCTCGGGCGCAGCGCCGTCGGCCCGCCCGGTTCAGCAGTCCGTGCCTTCTTCCGGTGCCGGCAGGCGGAGGAATGCCGTCAGGAAGGCACTGGTGAGGTAGAGGGCGGCGAAGACCCACATGAGGCCTTCGACGCCGAGGGGGCCGAGGAGGAGGCCCACCAGGGCGGGGCCGAGAAAGGTGCTGGCGCCCGCGCCCAGGTTCAGGGCCGACATCGCCTGGCCCTTGTGGTCGGGTGCCAGTGACGGCATCAGGGCGGACAGCGGCACGTATCCGGCGAGCGTGGCGCCGAAGAGGCTCACCAGCACCACGGCCATGGGGAAGTCGTCGCCGGCCGCGACCGTCCCGTAGTGGAGCAGGAGGGTGGTCACCGCGCAGCCGACGCCACCGCACCAGGCGACGGTGCGCTGCCAGCCGATGCGGTCGCCGACCACGCCGAAGACGAGGTTGAAGAATATGTTGGTGGCGAACATCGCGGAGAGCAGCCGCAGCCACTCGCTCAGGGTGAAGCCGAGCGTCTCGGTGAAGAACACCGGCAGGAAGACGAGGAAGCCGAACTGGGGCGCGGTGTTGATGGCCCGCACGACAGCTCCGATCCCGATGCGGGGCCTGCGCCAGACGATGGCGAGCGAGCCGATCAGGGTGGCGAGGGGGCGTTCTCCGGCGGGGGCGAGGCGACGGCGGCCGGTGGGTTCGCGCACGAGCAGCAGGGTGATGGCACCACCCGCGGCGACCAGCCCCAGGGCGAGCCACAGCGTGCCGTAGGCGCCGATGCGCGGTACGGCGAAGCTGGCGACGAGGGAGCCGAGGGTGGGGAGGCCGCCGGTGAAGGCGAACCAGAACCAGCCGACCGCGGAGCCGAGCCGCCGCCGGGGCGTCACGGCGGTGACCCAGATGAGGAAGCCGTAGGCGAAGAGGGGGTAGCCCAGGCCCCGCAGGCCGTAGCTGATCAGCAGGAGGGGGAAGTCGGTCGTGGGGAGGGCGAAGAGCAGCAGGGCGATCTGGAGGACGACCCAGATGCCGAGGCCGAGCGTCATGACGCGGCGCGGCCCCCACAAGTCGCACAGCGCGCCGGAGAACCAGGCGGCGACGCTGGCGGTCACGCCGTAGACGCTGAACAGCAGGGCCACCTGCTGCTTGGACAGGCCCTCGTCCAGCAAGTAGGGCGACAAGTAGCCGGATTCGACGCCGTCTCCGATCATGAAGACGAGGACGCCGAGGTAGCCCCAGGCGAGGGCCCGGGGCAGGCCGGCGCGGTCCAGCAGGTGTCTTCGGGGGGCTCGGTCGGCCGACGATGCAGGGTCCATGACAACGGTCACGGCAACCACCTTCCGGGGGCGGTGCGGAGCGGGAGGGGGCGCGGCGCAGCACGGAGGGGGGTGTGCCGGTGCGCAGCGACGAAGCGCCACGATGAAACGGGGCGGTGCGGGCGTCAACGCGGCGGGGAAAAGCCCCCGCGGCGGCTCCGGCCGGTGGCGTGAAATCACCGGCCGGTGCGCGTCATGCGGGTCGGGCGACGGTGCGTCGGCCCTGTTCAGGAAGGTGACGGCAGGGGTCCTCAGCCCGCTCCGGTACGTGAAGTGTGCGTGAAGTTCACACGGGTCGCACGGACCTCGACGGCGTCAGCGGCCGGGGACGACGCGGACCTCGACGCCTTGCTCGCGCAGCCGCCGCACCTCCGCGACGGGGGCGGCGTCGTCCACCAGGACCAGGTCGAAGTCGGTGAGGGGGGCCAGCGCGTACAGGCCCTGGTTGGCGAACTTGGTGTGGTCGACCAGCAGCACACGCCGGGTCGCGGCCGCCATCATCGCCTGCTTGACCTGCACCGTTTCCGGCGACATGTGGTAGCAGCGGCCGCCGGTGACGGCGGTCGTCGACATGAACAGCACGTCGGCGCGGTACGCCTGCGCGCTCTGCGCGGCGTGCAGGCCCATGAAGGCGTCGTAGGCCGGGAAGTAGGTGCCGCCGAGCGCGATCAGCGAGATCCCCGGTTCGCGGGCCAGTGCGGAGACGACCGGCAGCGCGTTGGTGATGACGGTCAGCGGTGTGCGGCCGGCCATCTGCCCGGTCAGGCCCAGGCACGTCGTGGAGTCGTCGATCATCACGACCCGGCCCGGCGCCAGGAGGTCGGCCGCGGCACGCGCCAGCCGCTGCTTGGTCCGCGTCATCGACGTCATGCGTTCGCCGACGCTGCCGTGGAACTGCGTCGACGGCAGGCAGCTCGCACCGCCGCGCACCTTGCGCAGCCACCCCTGGGCCTGCAGCGCGTCCAGATCGCGGTGCACGGTCATCACGCTGACGCCGAACTCCTCGGCCAGCGCGGACGTCCGGACGAACCCCTTGGCCGTCACCAGGTCGCGCAGCTGCCGGCGCCGCTCCTCCTGGCCGTCTCCGCGCGTCACGCCACCGCTCCTCCCCGGGACGCCCGCACCGCAGCGGGGGCTCACCGCCGTCACCATCATGTGAATCTCACATGAACCTAACACGGCGCTTCCGGGCCGGGCCCCGCCCGTACCGGCCCCGGGAAGGACCTCACACCGCGCGCCTCCCGCGGCGCGGGAAATGGGCCGTGGCCGATTGACGCCCTGCCCGGCGGCGGGTTTCGCTACGACCGCGAACCGGCCGTCGTCCCTGGTGACGCGGCCACTGCGAAGAGGCAGGTACTCGAAGTCATGTCGGTTCTCACCATCGACGTCGGTACGTCGGTGATCAAGTCGGTCGTCTTCGACGACCAGGGGCGCGAGATCGCGGTCTCGCGCGTCGCCACCGAAGTCCTGCGGCCCCGGCCCGGCTGGGCGGAGCAGGACATGGACGCGGTGTGGGACGGCGTGGTCCGCACCGTGCGCGGCGCCCTGTCCGGGCTCGGTCCGGACGCAGGCTCCGTGTGGCTCGTGAGCCTCACCGCGCAGGGCGACGGCTGCTGGCTGGTGGACGGCCGGGGCCGCCCCACCGGGCCCGCGGTCCTGTGGTCCGACGGCCGCGCCGGCGGCCTGCTGCGGCGCTGGGAGGCCGAGGGCGTCCTGGAGGAGGCGTTCCGGCGCAACGGCTCCCTCACGTGCGGCGGCATGCCCAACGCGATCATCAGCTGGCTCGCGGAGCACGACCCGGAGCGGCTGGAGCGCTCCGCGACGGCCCTGACGGCGGCGGGCTGGCTGTTCCTCAAGCTCACCGGCGTCGCAGCGATCGACGCGTCCGACGCGTCCGCGCCCTTCCTCGACCACGCCAGCGGCGACTACGACCCGCGGATCGTGGAGCTGTTCGGCCTCGCCGGGGCCCGCCGGCTCCTGCCCCGCGTCCTGGGCGAGGACGAGCGCATCGCCGGGATCACCACGCGCACGGCCGGCGAACTGGGCCTGCCCGCCGGGCTTCCCGTGGTCATGGCCCCGTACGACATCGCCGCGACCGCCCGCGGCGCCGGAGTGGTCGACCCCGGCCAGGCCTGCGGCATCCTCGGCACCACCTTGTGCACCGAGATCGTCACCCGGCACGTCGACACCACGGGCGAGCCCTGCGGGATCAACATCGCCTACGGGGACCGCGAGCGCGTCCTGCGCGCGTTCCCCACCTTGTCGGGCACGGAGGTCCTGGACTGGGCGGCCCGGACCCTCGGCGTCGAGGGGCCCGCCGCGCTCGGGGAGCTGGCCTTCGGCACCGGACCGGGCGCCGCGGGCCTCGCCTTCCTGCCGTACCTCTCCCCTGCCGGGGAACGCGCCCCCTTCCTCGACCCGCGTGCCCGCGGCACCTTCTGGGGCCTGTCACTGGAGCACACCCCCGCCCACCTGGCCCGCGCCGTCTTCGAGGGCCTGTCCCTCGTGGTGCGCGACTGCCTGCGCGCCTCCCGTACCGAGGTCCGCGAACTGCGCCTGTGCGGCGGCGGATCGGCCAGCGACGCCTGGTGCCGGCTGATCGCCGACGTCACCGGGGTGCCCACGGCCTGCAGCACCGACACCGAACTCGGCGCCAAGGGCGCGTTCCTGACCGGCCTGGTGCTGACCGGGGCGGAGCCCAGCCTGCGCGACGCGGCGGCGAAGTACGTCCGGATGCGCGCCGGCTGGGAGCCCGACCCGGAACGGAGCGCCTTCTACGACGAGCTCTACGCCTCGTTCCTCACCTGGCGCGACGCCGCCCGCTCCCTCGGCTGGTCGCCCGCCGCCGCACCCGCGCGCGTACCGGCCCCGATGCCGGCACCCGCACCGGCCCCCGTAGGAAACGCCGCACATGCCTGATCACCAGCACTCGCAGCACGCCCCCTCCCCCGTTCCCTCCCCTCTCGTCGACCCCGGCGCCGTCCACCTCGGCCTCGACCTCGGCACCCAGAGCGCCCGGGCCGTCGCCGTGGACGGCACCGGCCGTACGGTCGGCGCCGCCTCCCGGCCACTGACCGGGAGGCGCGAGGGCGTACGCCACGAGCAGGACCCCGAGCAGTGGTGGCCGGCCCTCGCCGACGCCTGCCGCGATGCACTCGCCGGCATCGCCCCCGAACGGGTGCGCGGCCTGGCCGTCGACGCCACCTCCGGCACGATCTTGCTGGCCGACAGGCACGGCACGCCGCTCACCCCCGGTCTGATGTACGACGACGGGCGCGCCCACGCCTGCACCGAGCGCGTCAACACGACCGGCGCCGCGGTGTGGGAAGCCTGCGGCTACCGCTCCATGCAGCCTTCCTGGGCCCTCCCCAAACTCCTGTGGCTGCTGGAACAGGGGCCGCTGCCCGCCGGGGCCCGGCTGCTGCACCAGCCGGACCTGATCACCTGGCGGCTGACCGGTCAGCAGACGGCCGCCGACGCCAGCCACGCCCTGAAGACCGGCTACGACCTCGTCGAGGAGCGCTGGCCGGAGGCGGAACTGGCCGCGCTGGGCGTCCCGCACCAGCTGCTGCCCGAGGTCGTACGCCCCGGCACCGTCCTCGGCACCGTGTGCGCCGACGCGGCGCGCGCCACCGGCATCCCCGCCGGCACCCCGGTCGTCGCGGGGATGACGGACGGCTGTGCCGCGCAGATCGGGGCGGGGGCGCTCGCGCCGGGCTCCTGGAACTCCGTCCTGGGAACCACCCTCGTCCTCAAGGGCGTCAGCAGCCGCCTGGTACGGGATCCGGCGGGCGTCGTCTACTGCCACCGCGGCCCCGGCGGCACGTGGCTGCCCGGCGGGGCGTCCAGCAGCGGCGCCGGGGTGATCACCCGGCACTTCCCCGGGGCCGGCCTCGACGCCCTCACCCGGCAAGCCGCCGCGTCCGCCGCCTCCGGTTCGACGGCCGTGGCCTACCCGCTGACCGGCGCGAGCGGGGAACGCTTCCCCTTCCGCGCCCCGGAAGCGACCCCCTTCGTCCTCGGCCGGCCCTCCGGTGAAGCCGAGCACTTCCATGCCTGCCTCCTCGGCGTGGCCTGCGTCGAACGGCTCTGCTTCGACTACCTGGACCACCTCGGCGCCCCCGCCGACGGCCCCGTCACTTTCACCGGCGGAGGTGCCGGCAACCCCTACTGGTCGCAGCTGCGCGCCGACCTCCTGGGCCGCACCGTCCGCCTGCCCGAGCAATCCGGGAGCGCCACCGGCATGGCGGTGCTCGCCGCGACCGCCTCCGGCGCCACGCTGGAGGACGCGGCGGCCGCCATGATCCGCGTTCGCACCGAGCTGCGCCCCGACCCTGCGCGCACCGCCCGTCTCCTTCCCCGCTACCTCGACTTCGTCGACGAACTGACCCGCCGCGGCTGGCTGGAGCCTGCCGTGGCGGCGCACGCCCGCAGAAAGGCCGAGCAGTGACCGACTTCCTCCTCGCACGCCACGGCGAGACCGAGTGGCACGCCGAGAACCGCTACGCGGGCCGCAGCGACGTGGCCCTCACCGAACGCGGCCGCCGCCAGGGCGAAGCGCTCGGTGCCTGGGCGGCCGGACAGGAACTGGACGCCGTGATGTGCTCGCCGCTGTCCCGGGCCCGGCTCACCGCCCGGCCGGCCGCGGCCGCACTGGAGCTGCCTCTGCAGGTGGACGAGCGGCTGACCGAGGTCGCCTTCGGGCGGGGCGAGGGCCTGACGCGTACGGAAATGGCCCAGGCGTTCCCCGCGGAACTGGCCGCCTTCCTCGACGACCCGGTGGCCCACCACCTGCCCGGCGGCGAGGACCCGGCGGCAGCCGCCGCCCGGGCCGTCTCCTGCCTGACGGAAACCGCGCGCGACCTCCCCGGCGGCCGCGTCCTCGTCGTGGCGCACTCCACCCTGCTCCGTCTCGCCCTGTGCGCGCTGCTCGGCATCCCCCTCTCCCGCTACCGCGTCATCTTCCCGGCCCTGGAGAACGGAGCCCTGACCGAGCTGAGGCTGCGCGAGGGGCAAGCGTCCCTGCTGCGCCTCAACGCGCCAGTCACCGCCGCCGCCCCCACCCGTGCCTGACCCTTCGTCCGATCCTTCCTGGAGCACCACCGTGACCACCACCGTCCTTGCCGCGGGCGACCACTTCGTCCTCCCCCGCCTGCTGACAGAGGAACTCCGCGCCGCCGTGCCCGAGGCCCCGCTCGACGTCCGCGAGCTGACCCTGCCCTGGCCGCACACCCCCTTCGGACCGGTCGCCGAGGTCGACGAGGCCTCGGGCACGGAGGACGCCCTGATCGAGGCGCTGCGCGGGGCGCGCGTGTGCGTCACCCAGATGGCACCGCTGACGGAACGGGTCCTGCGGGCCTGCCCCGACCTGGAGCTGTTCTGCATCAGCCGGGGCGGCCCGGTCAACGCCAACCTGGCCGCCGCCACCCGCCACGGCGTCGCCGTCAGCTACGCGCCCGGCCGCAATGCCACGGCCACCGCCGAGCACACCCTCGCCCTGCTGCTCGCCGCCGCCCGGGGCATCGGCGACGTCCACACCGACCTCAAGCGGGGCACGTGGCGCGGCGACTACTACGACTACGACGCCTGCGGCATCGAGATAGAGGGGTGCGTCGTCGGGCTGGTCGGCTTCGGCGCCATCGGCTCCCGCGTGGCCCGCGTGCTGGTCGCCATGGGGGCGCGTGTCCTGGTGCACGACCCGTACGTGCCGGCGGAAGCGCTCGCCGGCCTGGCCGAGCAGGTCACCCTGGAGGAACTGCTGCGCCGCTCCCGCATCGTCTCGCTGCACGCGCGCGTGACGGACGAGACGGTGGGCATGATCGGCCGGGCGCGGATCGCGGCCATGCCGCGCGGCTCCGTCCTCGTCAACTGCGCGCGCGGCGCCCTGGTCGACTACGACGCCGTCTGCGACGCCCTGGAGTCCGGTCACCTGGCCGGCGCGGGCTTCGACGTCTTCCCCGCCGAACCGGTGCCGGCCGGCGCCCGGCTGCTGTCCGCTCCGGGCGTGGTGCTCACCCCGCACATCGCGGGCGGCAGCCGGCAGGTCGCCCACAAGGCCGCGCGGATCGTCGCCGCGGAAGTCTCCCGCTTCCTCGACGGCAAACCCCTGGCCCACTGCGCCAACCCGGAGGTACTGGCGGCGTGAGACGGGGCTCAGCGGCCCGCCCCGGCCGTTCTGCCCGGGGCGGGCCGCCTCGGTCGGAGCCGCGGCTCAGCGCGGCCAGAGCTGGATCAGCCACTCCTCCGTGCCGTGGAAGAACATCTCGCCGGCCGTGTGCCGTTCCCGTGCCGCGACGCGGCCCCGGCTCGCCGCGCGCAGCCGGTAGGCGCCCGGCCCGCCGAGGTCGACCGGCTCTCCCGACGGATAGCCGTCCCACTCGTTGAGCTGCACCTTCCCGTGGCGGAACAGCTCGAACTCCACCGTGTCCAGGGTGTCCCAGCTGCCCGGCGGCGCCGGCGGTTCGCCGGACCAGCTCTCCAGCCGCACCCGCGGGTGGAAGTCGGTGGTGGCGCACCGGAAGAGCACGCCGCCCGGCCCGGCGAGCACCGTCCAGCGTCCGGGGGCGGTGCTCACCGCCGCCTGCGGATCGGCGCCGTCCTCCAGGCCGCGCAGGAAGAAGGTGAAGTACGAGACACAGGGCTCGGCGGTGCGCGCGCCGAGGAGTTCGGCGGGCGGGGGTGCGGCCGTCACCGGCTCACCTCCGGCGGTCAGCTGCGGATGTGGACGTAGAACGCGTCGGAGTCGAGGATACGGTCGAGTTTGTAGAACTCGGCGATCCGTTCCCCGCCCTTCCTGTTGTCCTCCGCCGGAATGGCCTTGGCCGCGTAGTTCTGGTGGGCCGGCTGGGCGCCCGCGCTCTGGTACGTCGACGCGAAGGGGTACTCGTCGCACTGCAGGCCGCGGGAGGCGTAGCCCGGCCAGTAGCGCTCACAGGTGGCGCGGACCCGGTCGCCGCTGCGCTTCTGCATGGCCTTGTCGTAGTAGTTGCGGGTGAGCGCCTGGCCGCTGGACGGCGCTCCGGGCACCTCCTTCGCCCGGTAGACCGGCTTGGTGCGCTCCGGCCGGAACTGCGCGTCACGGATGTTGCGCGCGGTCTGCCGCACCTCGCGGTCCCGGATGCCGATGCTGCTCATCACCGGGACGACGACGTCGAAGACGCACGCGCTGCTCCGCCCCGGTATGTAGGACGCCGAGTCGCAGCGGAAGCCGCCGCGGCCGGTGGTCACGGACTTGTGCCGCCCGCCCTGGATGCCGGTGAAGCGCTGGGTGATGTTGTAGTAGGCCCGCTTGTCCGGCCCGTCGCCCGCGTGCGCCGAGTTGAACCAGTGGTACGAGCCGGTGCTGTCGCGCATCCACTCACTGAGGGTGTCGGTGCGTCCGTTGCCCGGCTCGGAGGTGCAGCGGGGCGAGCCGCTGAGGTTGGCGCAGGCGATGCTGTGACGGAGCTTCAGCCCGGAGACGTCGCCCTTGACGTCGATCTTGTCGAGGAGCGTGCCGTAGTAGATCCGGCGCTGCCCTTCGTAGCCCTCGCCGATGGTGGTGGCGCGGAACCTGAAGGAGCCGATGGGGTAGCACCCGATCAGCCACCTGCACTTCTGCTTGTACAGGGTCTGGGTGGTGCCCTGGCAGTGGAAGAAGTGGTCGATGGTCCAGCCGTAGGTCCGGTACGTCTTCCGGTTCTCCATGCAGACGTTGATGTTGGGGTCGGTGCGCCGGAGGGCGGGGGCCTCGGGGCGCCCGTCGGGGCCTTTCCGCTCGGCGAGGGAGCTCGGCGTCTTTCCTTCCTTCTTCAGCGTTTGCAGGGTACGGGAAGCGGTCATGCGCTCCTCCATGTCCTGCGCGCTCTCCTTCGGCAGGCCCTGATGGGCCTTGCGGTCGTCGAGGCCGAACGACGGCGTTCCCCCGGGGTCGGGGGCCGGCTCCTCGGTCACGATGGTGAAGTCCGTGGTGTCCGGCGTGGGCGCGGCGGTCGCCGCTCCGGCGGGCACGGTCAGCAGCACGCTGAGGCCCAGGGCGCTGATGACGGTGACGAGTGGTCGCCTCACGAGACGGTGTCCTCCTTGCGGTGCGGCACCGCCGGAGGGGCCCGGACGCGTACGACGACCCCGCTCCACCGATGCCATGTGCATGACATGTCACAACGTAGCCCGTACGCCACCAACTCGTTTGGAGAACACGCCGGTTGAACGGAATCGGCGAGCACCGGTCCGGGCGCCTGGTCCGGGCCATCGCCCGCCAGGCGCCTCCTGTTCGAACGCGGCTGTGCTCTGCTGCTTCGTGCTTCCTGCTTCCTGCTTCCTGCTTACGCCTTGCGGAGCCGGTCGATGATGCCGTCGAGGTCGCGGGTGAACAGGTCGGGGCGGACGTAGTGACCGCCGGGCACCTCGTGCCATTCGTGCGGGATGCCGGCCCTGTCGAGGAAGCCGCGGAACTCCCGCTGGGTGTCGAGCACGGCAGTCTCGTTGAACCTGTCCCAGAAGGTCGGCTCGGGGCTGGTGCCCGCGACCATGAAGACCCGCTTGTTCCGGTAGCTCTCGACGCGCTCGCACGGGTTGTCCATGCTGACCCTGTTCTGGTCCCACGGCACGCCGTAGACCGTTCCGCCGCCCAGTTCGATCGCCGCGGAGGACGCGTTGGCCCAGTGGACGACGCCGCCCTGGATCCCGCCTGCGGGGCCCCGCAGGCTGGCCGGGCCGGAGTGGGAGCTCACCGAGGCGAAGTGGCCCCAGTACTTGGCGGCGTACTTCAGCGCGCCGAAGCCGCCCATCGAGAACCCGGAGACGGCGCGGCCGTCGTATTCGGCGAAGGTCCGGAAGTTCGCGTCGATCCACGGGATCAGCTGGTTGATGTGGAAGCTCTCCCAGTTCCGGGGGCCGACCGTCGAGCTGACCGGGTTGGAGTACCAGCCCGCGTGTCCGCCGTCGGGCATCACCACGATGACGGGCTTGCCGGCGGTCCAGGCGCGGATGTTCAGGGGCGGGCGGTCGAAGGTGATGAAGTCCTGGTCGGTACCGCCGCCGTGCAGCAGGTAGAGGACGGGGTAGGTGCGTCCGCTGAAGTGGTAGTCGTCGGGGAGCAGGACGTTGACGGCGGGCTTCCAGCCGATCTCGCGGGTCTCGAACCGGTAGTACCACATGCGGGGGTCGGCTTCGCCACGCTCCACGATGCGCAGCCCGAAACCGTCGCCGGCCGCGTTGGCCGCCGACGCCGACGCGACGACGGACCCGGCGCCGAGGGCCATGGCGGCGGAGACCCCGCCGACGGCTCTCAGTACGTTCCTGCGGGTGGGGCGGTGCTCGCTCAACGGGACCTCCTGGTCGGGGGCGGCTGATCGGTGGGTGACCGGTCGGTGAATGAGTCGGATGTGAGCGCGGTCCGGGGACCGAGGGTCCGCAAGGTAGCGATGGGCGCGCGGGGCAAGGCATCCGGAACGATCCGGGGTGACACGCGCGAGGGTTCCTGCTGGACTCGGGGAGTGCGACGGCGCAGGCACGACACGGTGCCGGATTCCCAGCGGCCCCGGAGGCCTGGCTCACCGCACGGATGCGGGGCGCGGGCACTCGGGGACCCGCGGGTGGTCCTTCGTCCGTACGGCGGGCAGCCAGGCAGTGGGCCGTGCGGAGCCCCGCGGGAGGCGCACGCGGTACCAGGCGGCGGACTGCGTGTCCGCCTCGTCGATGATCGGCATCCCTTGCGGGAGAAGGCAGTCGACGGTGAGCTCATCGCCGTGCCACACCCGTGTCGGTACGACGTTGTCGATGGTGTAGGGCCGGAGGGGGTCGATCGCCAGGCCGAGACTGCACTGCGGATCCCTGTCCGTACGGCCCCGGCAGCTCAGCTCGGCGTTGAAGACCCGGAGGCGGCCGGCTGCTCCGGCCGCCGCGACGCCGGACTCGCCGGACGTGCCGGACGTGGTGCCGGACGTGCCGTGTGCGGCGTGCGTGCCGTGCGTACCGGCCACGCCGTCGCCTACGGCGTACGGCCAGATCGCCGCCCCCACCGTGCACACCGCAACGGCTGCGAGAGTGGCGCGGGCTCTTCTCCTTCGCCGGCGCATCACCGGATGCCCGGTCTCCACCGCGGCCTCCACCGTGGCCTCCGCCATGGTCTCCACCGGAGGCTCTGCTGTCGTGGCCGCCGCCCGCCGGCCGGTGATGCGCGCCAGCAGGCTCTCGGCGGTGTGCGCGGCGCGTGCGGCGTGGGTCGGGGCCAGGCAGTCGGCGGCCAGCGCGCGCCAGAACGGCGGGACCGCGCTGTCCAGGCGGAGTGGTGCACGCCCCTCGGCGTACTCCTGCGTCGCGGCGCCGCGGGCCATGGGCGTGGCGCCGGGAAACGGCGA
The DNA here is from genome assembly GCF_036961605.1 of Streptomyces sp. KLMMK. Classification (NCBI taxonomy): domain Bacteria; kingdom Bacillati; phylum Actinomycetota; class Actinomycetes; order Kitasatosporales; family Streptomycetaceae; genus Streptomyces; species Streptomyces sp. KLMMK. Next base: position 15,662 of record NZ_JBAMDC010000002.1, on the reverse strand, counting down.
GGCACCGGCGGCGAACACTTCGTGGATCATGATGCCCAGGGCCCAGATATCGGCGCTCGGACGGACCTCCACCCCCCGCTCGCCGAGCGGGGCCCTCCACCGCTCGGGCGGGAGGTAGTCGAAGGTCCCCATCGGGGGCGCGTACCCGTGGGTGCCGTGGGTGCCGGTCAGTTCCGTGGCCAGCCCGAAGTCCGAGAGTTTCACGGAGCCGTCCGGCATCAGCAGGATGTTGTCGGGTTTGAGGTCCCCGTGCACCCAGCCGCTGCGGTGCAGGTGTGCCAGGCCCTCACAGATCTCGGCGAACAGCCGGGCGCCCACGGCATGGGCAGCGTCATCGCCATCGGCGCCGACGGCTCCGGCGTCGAGCATGTCCCGCAGGCTGCGCTCGGCCCGCTCCATGACCAGCACGACGGCGCCGTCCAGGATCGGGGATTCCGGTTCGCTGAGTACGACGGAGTCCAGCAGGCGGATCAGCCTCGGATGGGAGGACCGGCGGCCGAATTCGACCTCGCGCCGGGCGGTTTCCGCGGCCTTGCGGGCCTGGCGCGGTGCCAGCCCCGCGGTCGGCAGAACCTTGAGCGCGACGCCGCGAGGCCCGCCGTGCCCCGCCCCCGCCATCTGTCCCGAGTGCGGCGAGGGCCCACCGTCGCCTGCTAACCGTCCCTCGTAGACGGTCGCCCAGCCGCCGGCCCCGATTCGCTCGGTGACCTCCCAGTCGCCCACGCGGTAGCCGCGTGGGAGGAGTTCCGTGCGGTCACCGTCCGCCGATCCGGCCGAGCCGTGCACCGTATCCCCCTCCGGATCCGCTTCCGGTCCGCCTTCCGCATCGACGTACGCGTCCACCACACCTCATCCGGCCGCCTCCCGCTCCTGCGCACCGGTTCCGGCCCGGGGCGGCAGCAGTGCGAGATGCTCCTCCCGTACGAGCCCGAACCGCAGGACGAGTCCGACGATCGTCTCCCGCTTGCCGTTGCGGCGGGCTTCCCTGCGGGGCCCGTGCTCGGCCGGAGCGCTGATCCGCATCTTCTCGTCGGCCAGGTAGTCGATGTGCGAGCTGACCGCCCGAGCCGTCAGCCGGCCGCAGGCGGCGTGGCCCCGGAGCCTCTCGACGATCTCGGGAGTGGTCGGCACCGCGACCGGGGACTCGTCGCGCAGCCGCGGTTCGCAGAGCGCGACCAGGACCAGGAAGTAGAGGGCCGTCTCGTCCAGCGAGTAGGCCGTGACCGTGCGGCTTCCCCACTGGTCGCCCATGCCGTCCGGGTCCAGGTCCAGGTAGACGTGATCGGGCGCGAACACCTGGAAGGCGACCGTGGTACTGCCGCGGGTCGGCAGCACGACCCGGGAAAACTCGAAGGGGATGGGTGCCCCGGCCCGCCGCGGCGGCACCCTCAGGTACTCCCCCGCTCCTTCCGGGTTCTCCACCAGATAGCTCTGGGTCGTACTGAGGTTGCTCAGCTGCCAGTGGTCGTCCGTCACCCGGATCTCCCCTGCCAGCCGGGAGATCGCCTCGTCGTCGAGGCGGAGCTCGACCGGGCACGTCGCGGAGCCCCGCCCGAAACGCGCCACCTCCCCCGGGCCGAGCCGCAAGGTCACCGCATCACCGCGCGGCTCCCCTCCGGCTTCCCCCTTCCCCTGCGGCAGATAGATCACTATCCCGCTCACTGCCCCCTCCTCGCCCTGCAGCACCGGTCCGCACGCACGGCGAACGTTACACATCCCGCCCAGCCGCTCCCACTCCCCGACTCCGGCTGATTTCGGTCTTGCGCAGCGCGGTCGTCGTGGTGGCCGACACACCGCGGCGAGAACGGCGCCCCATCCGTAAGCGCCCGCGCATCCACGGCACCTCGCCACGCCGCTGCCGCCCGCCGGGTCCGACGAGATCGGCCAACTGACGGACAGTTTTGAGCACATGCTCGCCGCGCTGCGCCGCTCCCGCGCCCAGCAGCAGCAACTGGTCCAGGACGTCGGCCACGAACAGTGGACGCCCCTCACCTCGGTGCGCGGGAGCGCCGAACTGCTCCAGCGGGCGCGCGGCAGGCTCGCCCCCGAGGCCGTAGACCTGACCGCCGCCGCGGAGGGCAGCGCGCAGCGCTTCCGCCTGCGGACCGGGCGCACCGTCCTCGTCATCGAAGACGACACGCACCCGCCGGTGCCGGTGCGCGCCCGGCCGCGCGCGCTCTGGCCATCGTGCACGACATCAGAGGCTGCTGGCAGCATCGTCGCTATGAATGTCGTCCGTACCCCGCCGCGGCCGCTCGACGTCACCGCGGTCTTCCCCCAACTGGGCCCGCTGGCGCGCACGGCGACCCGGTTGCATCCCCGCCGCGGAGCTCCTTCGGTGCACGACAGTTCGATCGGCGGGCCGCTGCTGTGGCCCGCCGACGACCCGTGGCCACACTGCGACGCCCCGCACGAGGGTGGGGACCACGCGCTGGCTGAGCTGCGCCTGCGGCAGCGCATCCGGGCGAGCGAGGCGATGCAGCCGGACGGTGATCCCCGTGTTCCCCAGTACACGCCTGAGGAGCAAGCGGTCCTGGACCGGCTCAACTCCGACGAAACGTGGCACGACAGCACGTGGCTCGAGGGCCCGGTCGCCCTGCTGCCCCTGGCCCAGCTCTATGTGCGTGACATCCCCCTGTTGCGCCCGCCCGCGCAGGCCGGGGCGGATCTGCTCCAGGTGCTGTGGTGTCCCTTCGACCACCCTCCGGAGAGCTACATGCCCAGGACCGTGCTGGTCTGGCGGTCCGCGGCCGCTGTCACCGAGATCCTCACCTCACCCCCGGAACCGCCCCTGGTGGTCGAGGAATACGTGCCGGAGCCGTGCGTGCTCGCGCCGGAGCAGGTCACCGAGTACCCCAGCCCCATGGAGTTGAGCAAGGAACTGCGAGAGCAGATCGGGGACTGGAGCATGTGGCAGGCAGCCGGCGCCGGTGTCGACAGCTCCTACGCCCCCTACCCGGATTCGCTCTATGGGAGCCACCTGTCCGTCGCCCCCGGCTGGAAGGTCGGCGGCTGGCCCATGTGGGGCTACACCGACCCCGCTCCCCGGCCCTGCCCCGCGTGCGACACCCCGATGGACCCGCTGCTGACCATCGCCACGTTCGAATGGGACAGCAGCGACCGCAGCTGGATCCCGTATGAAGACCAAGCCGCCGCGTCCTCGGCTGACCCCCGCTACCGCGACCTGATGCAACCGACCGCGATCCAGATCGGCAGCGGCCACAAACAGCAGCTCTACTTCTGCCCGGCGGCGCCGGAGCATCCCCACATCGAGCTGATGCAGTAGCCGGCCAGATGCCCCCCGTGGCCGCCTCTGCCGACGCCCGCCCGAGCGGCCTAGTCGCCGACCGGTCGCACCGCCTCCACCTCGGCTGCCGCCCGCCGGTCATAGGTCCGGCGGGCTGCCAGTACCTCGCCTTGGTGTTCCTCGGACCAGTCCTGGATCACCGTCAGCAGGCCGGTCAGGCTGCGGCCCAGCTCGGTGAGTTCGTAGACGACCTTCGGCGGGATCGTGGGGTAGACGGTGCGGGTGACCAGGCCGTCGCGCTCCATGGTGCGCAGTGCCTGCGTGAGCATCTTCTGCGTGACGCCGTCAAGGCGGCGGCGCAGTGCGTTGAAGCGCAGCGGACCCTGCTGGAGGGCGCCGACCGTGAGCAGGGCCCACTTGCTGGTGAGCAGCGACAGGACCGGGCGGGACGGGCAGGTCTGCAGGTAGGCGTCTGCGCCGCCGTATTGCCGCAGGTCATTGCAGGTATCCATAGGGAACCTGAGTATCAGGAGGGTGCCTCCTTTTCAAGTGCCTTTATCCGGCGCAGGCTGGTGTGCGCCGCGCGGCGACCGTGAGAGATCAGCAAGAAGATCAGAGAGACGATCAGTAAGAGGGGTACGTGATGGGTGTGCGTATGCGCGCTGTCAGTCAGCTTGCCTTCGGCGGCCCGGAGGAGCTGCGCGTGGCGGAGGTGGAGCGTCCGGAGCCGGTGGCCACCGAGGTGCTGGTGCGGGTCGAAGCGGCCGGCGTGAACCCGGTGGACGCGAAGTTCCGGGCAGGAGTGGTCCCTTGGGGGACGCTGCCGTTCATCCCCGGCTGGGACGTGTCGGGGGTGGTCGAGGCGGTCACCCCCGGAGTCACCCGCTTCGCACCGGGCGACGAGGTGTACGGGCTGGTGCACTTCCCGTGGCGCGGCGGCGGCTACGCCGAGTACGTCACCGCCCCGCCCCGCCACCTGGCCCACAAGCCCGCCGCCCTCACACACGCCGAAGCCGCGGCCCTGCCGATGGCGGCGCTCACCGCCTGGCAGGGACTGGTGGACACGGCACGGGTCTCGAAGGGGCAGCGGGTGCTGATCCTCGGGGCGGCCGGCGGGACGGGCCACCTGGCCGTGCAGGTCGCCAAGGCGCTCGGTGCGTACGTCATCGGCACCGCGCGGGCGGAGAAGCACGCGTTCGTGCGCGGCTTCGGTGCGGACGAGCTCGTCGACTACACCACGACCGATGTCGGTACGGCCGTACGGGACGTCGACATGCTCTTCGACCTGGTCGCAGGTGACGACGCGGCGCGGGCGGTCGAGACGCTGCGACCGGGCGGGATCCTGGTGAGCGCCACCCGTGCGGCGGCCGTGCCGGGCCTGGCCGAGCGGGGGGTGCGCTTCGCCGCCCTCGGCGTCGAGCCGGACTACGCCTCGCTGGAGAAGCTCAACGCGCTCATCGCACAGGAGCGGCTGCGGGTGCACGTCGAACGCGTCCTGCCGCTGACGGAGGTGGCCGAGGCTCACCGCCTGATCGAGAGCGGGCGGGTGAAGGGAAAGATCGTCCTCGTTCCCTAGTCGAGGCCGCTGCCGCCGCTGCCGCCGCTGCCGCCGCCGAACTGACAAAGTATCAACCCTGTTGCATTCAAGACTGTCAGCACTGGCGTCCCATTGAGCACAGTAGTCCGTGAGGTGGCGCATGCAACCCCGCGTCGCACCCCGTCACGGAGGGAAACGGCCATGAAGTCAGCCAACCGCTTCATCTTCACCCGCCGGCACCTGGCACTCACCGCCGGTGCGGCCGCACTGGCCGCTTCCGGTGGAGTGTGGTTCGCCGCGTCGTCGGCCTCCGCCCAGGCGGAGCTCAAGCCGGACATCGTCACCGCCACCGCGAGCAAGCACAACACCGCCCAGGCCACGGCGGTCTGCCCGCCCGGCAAGCACGCCACCGGCGGCGGCTGGCAGAGCAACGGGGACGGGAAGGACAGCTACCCCGCACCCGACGGCAGAGGCTGGACCGCCGTCGCCGCCGGTCCCTACACCATCAACCTCACCGTCTACGCCATCTGCCAGGCGGACTGACGCCGGGGTTCATGGGGCGCCCATGAGGGCGTCCCATGGACATCAGTCATCGACGGTCAGGGCGAGCACGGCGACGTGGGACCACGTAACCAGCACCAGCGGCGCTCGTGGGGGAAACCCGCCAGTGAGCGGCGAGGCGGCCACCAGGGCGATGCCGGCAGCGTGGTCGGTATCGCTCAACGCCTCCTCCAGGGGCAGGGCGATCTCGCGCACCGCGGCCTGGGCCGAGATCGCTGCCTTCTCCGCCGGGCGACGTCCGGTCAGGTGGTCGTGGTGATACCGGTGGTATGCGCATTCACCGACGGTAACGTGCAGGCACCCACGCACAGACACCCACGTGCACGCATCGTGTGTGCACGTGGGTGCGCTGCCCGCTCGGTCGGCGACCGGCAATCGGCGACCGGCGACCGGCAATCGGCGACCGGCGACCGGCGACCGGCGACCGGCAATCGCCGCCCCGCTCAGCGGTTCTTCGCGTGGGTCACCGCTTCCCAGGCGACGAAGAGGTCGTCCGTTCCCACCTTCCGCTGCCGCTGGGCGGCCCGCTGGGCCTGGGGCATCTTGATGTGCCGGCGGGTGTGGAAGTGGTTGAGGGCCACCTCGGTGTCCGGCCCCATGGCGCGGTCCAGGTGCCCGCCGCAGAGCCAGCGCGGCGCGTGGGCACCCAGTTGGTACCGGGCGTGAAGGGTGAGGGCTGCCCGCATCCGCTTGCCGACCTCGCCGTAGAGGTCGAGGCCCTGGTGCCAGGCGGTCTCCGCGATGTGGGCGGTGGCCGCGAGGGAGTAACCGATGTGGGTGAAGTTCCGGCAGGTCTCCTGGCCCAGGCCGTTGACGAACCTCCGCTGACCGAACCAGTACTCCCTGGTCCTGTCGGGGGTTCCGATGTGGCTGCCCGGCGGGCGCTTGGGCAGGGGGCCGTCGGACTTGAGGTAGAAGTAGGCCGGGACGCGGGCGCGGAACCTGCGCACGGCCCTGTTGAAGCCGCGCCGGTCGTCGAGGAACACCGAGATCCCCATGGCGGCGTCGGTCATGACCAGGTCCCAGTTCCCGTTGTAGTCCGGTACGGGCGCCGTCACCTCGCGGAGGTAGACCGTGCGCAGCATGCCGGCGAACCGCCGCACCCGGTTGCGCGGCCATCCGCCGTACGTGTGCCGCATGATCTCCGCGGCCCGCGCCCAGGAACTGCCGGCCCATGCCGCCTGCAGCCCGGCGTTGCCTTCGGTGTGCTCCCTGACCACGCCGGACCAGGCGTCCATGATCTGCACGGCCTTGCGGGCGTGCGCGCGGTCCCGGGTGACGTACCACAGGAGCGCGTGCGTGTACGCGGCGATCGCGTCTTCCCGTTCCTCGACGCACCCGTATCCGGGCCGGTCGTCCGGCGGGCACTCCACGATCCGTTCGGGCCTCGCGGTGTAGTAGAGGGACCCGTACCGGCTGTGGCGCATGGCGGCGAACGACGACCGCCACTGGCCGCCGGCCTTGGCTCGTTTGCGGAGGCGGTCGAGCTGACCCCTGCTCACCAGCACCCCTGGGTGCTTGAATCCGCGCGCGTGCGCGGATGGCCGTACCACCGGCTCTGCCGTACCGGCGGCTTCCGCCAGTGGGACCGGCGACGTCAATGTGGTGAGCAGAGCGACCGTCAGAGCCGTAGGGCGAAGCAACCGCCTGATGCCGTTGCCGCGTAGTCCGGACACAACACTCCTCCCATTCGCTGCGGTAAGCCTCACTCCCCCCGCGAGCCCGGGCGCCATATGCCGTGTTATCGACACGAAACCATCTTTACCTATCGATAGGACCCCACCGAAGACTAGGCACCCTCTGCCGCGGACCCCGGAATCGCCGCGCGCTGCGCGGAGTGCGTCACCGGAAAGAAGGCCGAGATGCATGCACTCGCCGCGGCAGAGAGCGACGGCCCCGAGAGCAGCTGGGGGTGGCCCCACCAGGATTGGGGGGCCGGCCGTAGTGAGGGGGAACTGCTGCTCCGTCTAGCGTCTGACGGTGTGAAACACATACGGATCAGGACGAAGCGATCCTCCTCTCCCCTCAGCCCCGCCGTACGCCGTACCGCGGCCGCGGGCCTCGCCCTCGCCGCCTGCCTGGGCGCGGTCCCCACCGCCACGGCCGCGGCGGCCCCCGCCACGTCGAAATCCGGGGCCGGACTCGACCGTTACTACGACCAGCGGCCGGGCTGGGGAAGCTGTACCACGGGCCCGGGCGACACCATGGGCCGCGATCTGGACAAGGCCGGCGTGCAGTGCGCGAACATCACCGTGCCGCTCGACTACGCCGCCCCCGGGGGCCGTACGATCACCGTCGCGATATCCCGGCTCAAGGCCACCGACACCCGCCACCGCATCGGCTCGGTCCTGCTCAACAACGGCGGCCCCGGCGGCACCGCCCTCGAGTCCCCGCCGGAATTCCGCACGTGGATGAAGGAGACCGGCCCGCGGTACGACATCGTCGGCTTCGACCCGCGCTTCGTCGGCCGCAGCACCCCTCTGGACTGCGGCTGGCCCGTCGGCACCAACCTCTTCTCGGCCGGTCTCGGCCGGGCGTCCTTCGATCGCCAGGTCGCCCTCCAAAAGGACCTGGCCGCCAAGTGCCGCGCCACCAACGCCTCCGTCCTGCCGCACGTCACCACCCGCAACACGGCCCGCGACATGGACGTCATCCGCGGCGCACTCGGCGAGAAGAAGATCTCCTACTTCGGCTACTCGTACGGCACCTACCTGGGCACCGTCTACAGCCAGATGTTTCCCGGCCGCACCGACCGCATGGTCCTGGACGGCGCCATCGACCCGCGCAAGTTCGGCCCCCGGATGCTCCGGGAGTCCGTCGGCGAGAACGAGCAGGCTCTCGCCGACTGGGCCACCTGGGCCGCCGCCCGCAACGACGCCTACGGCCTCGGCCGCACCCGCGCCGAGGTCCTCGCCACCGTCGACCGCGTCATCAAGACCTCCTCACGCGCTCCCCTGACCGTCGGCACCGCCCCGGAGACCTTCCGGCTCGACGACACGCAGATCCCGTTCGTCCTGCTGGCCGGGGTCGACAGCGACACCGACACGTCCCGGGCATCCCTCGCCGAGCAGGTGTCCGTGCTGAACAAGGCCGCGGCCGGGCAGCCGACCCGGCTGTCGCCGCTCTTCGCCGCGACCCTGCGGCTCGCGATGACCGGCGAGCAGTCGCACCACGGCAGCGCGCAGTCCGCGATCATCTGCGGGGACGCGGCGGCCCCGCGGGACCCCGAGGTCTACTGGCGGGACATCGAGCGCAGCCGCGCCGCACACCCGCGCTTCGGCGCGCTGACCGGCAACATCGGCCCGTGCGCCTTCTGGGACCGGCCCCGCGAGGAGCCCACCCGGGTGGAGCACGACACCAAGGCGCTGATCGTGTCCTCCACCGGCGACCCGCGCACCACCCACAAGGGAGCCGTCGCCCTGCACGGCCTGCTGCCGAGCTCCAAGCTGATCACCCTGCAGGGCGCCAACCGGCACGCGATCTACGGCCTCTACGAGAACGCCTGCGTCGACAACAAGGTCAACCAGTACCTCGCCACCGGCAAGCTACCCGCCGAGGACCAGACCTGCTCCAAGCAGGCCGGGCTCCAGCCCACCGGGTGAGCGCACAGGCCCGATCAGGAACTTGCCGCGTGGCGGCGAACGGGCGATGCAACCCTCGTCAGGCGTCGAAGCGGTGGCGGGAGCGCGGCCGCGAAGCTGGGGGTCACCCGGTACCGCCCGCCACACTGCTGGGTGTCGCGGCGCTGGACGTACCCGAGCACCTGGTCGAGGTCGAAGCCACCGCCGTCATCGACTGAACGGGCGCGCTCCTATCGGGTCAAGCCGGTCTCCGTCGCCGCCCGCACGGTCAGCTCCCGTTCGGCGACCACCCGGAAGCCGTGGGGCGGGCGTCCGGTGAGGCGCTGGACGGTGTCGGTCGTACGGTCCTCGGCTCCCCCGGCGATGGCGCGGTCCATGCCGGCCAGCATCGCGGCGAACTCCTGCGGCATCAGTGCGGCGAGCCGGTCGCACATGTCGTCGTAGGTCAGGTGATGGTGGGCCACATGGCGGCCGGTGACATCGCCGACGATCGAGGCGATGTCGTCGTGGCTGAGCGCCTCCGGTCCGGTCAGGACCAGGTCGGTATTGGGGGCGCGGTCGTCGGTCAGGGCGCGTACGGCGACGGCGGCGATGTCGTCGGCGTCGACGAAGCCGACCCGGCCGGCGCCGGCCGCGGTCAGGATGGCGCCGTGCTCGCGGATGCTGTCGGCGTGGAGGTGCGCGCCGGTGAAGTTCTGCATGAACCAGGAAGGCCGCAGCACCGCCCACTGACCGAACAGCCCGGGCAGGGCCTGGTGCACCGCCCCCACCCCCGGGCCCCCGGCGGGGATGGCCGAGGAGCTGAGGAGTACGGCGCGGTGCACGCCGGCGGCGCGGGCCCGGTGGAGGAAGGGCAGCATGACCGCGGCCGGGTCGGGGGCGCCGACGGGCGGGACGAGGTAGACGCGGTCGGTTCCGTCGAGCGCGGCTCCGAAGGTGGCGGGGTCGTACCAGTCGAAGCGGACCGGTTCCGCGCCCGGGAACGCGGGGGCCCTCCGGCCGGCGGCCTTGACGCGGTGGCCGGCGGCGATCAGCTGCGCGGCGGTGCGGCTGCCGGTGGTACCGGTGGCGCCGACGACCAGGACGGCGGCGCTGCAGTCATCGGTGATGGTCATCGGGCGCTGCTCCCCGTGAAGTCCATCCCGGGCGTGCGGACGGCGAGGGGGTTCCAGTAGTCGCGGTAGGAGGTGAATCGTCCGTCCTGGGCGGTCACGACGGCGATGTAGGTCATGTCGAAGGGACTTCCCGTCGTGACCATGCGACCCACGCCGCGCATCTCGGCCACGATGGTCGCGGGGTCGGCGGTCTGATGGATCTTCAGGTCGGGGAAGTCGTGCAGGTCGATGTGGTCGGGGTAGTCGCGCATGTAGACGGCGACGGCTTCCCGCCCCTCCAGCCGCCCGGGCCACCCCGGAGGAGCGAAGGGGAATTCCATGACGCCGTGCTCGGCCCACAGGCCGACCCAGGCGCGGATGTCCTTGTCCAGGAGCAGGCTCAGGCTGTGGCGGTACAGATCCGCCGGTGAGGTCGTTACGGGCATGAGGTTCTCCGTCCGATACGATACGGACCAGCGGTCCGCTTCTTTCGGCAAAGATACGGACCGGCGGTCCGTATCGCAACCGGAGGAGCCCCATGCCCGAACCCGAACGCAAACCGCGCAAGGACGCGGCGCGTAACCGGGCAGCCGTCTTCGCGGCCGCCGACTCCCTCTTCGCCGGCTGCCGGAGCCCCGAAGAAGTGACCATGGCCGACATCGCGGCGGCAGCCGGCGTCGGTAAAGGAACGCTCTTCCGCGCCTTCGGTGACCGCACCGGACTGATCCGCGCGCTGTACGAGGCGCGGCTCGAACCCATCAGGAACGCCGTCGAAGAAGGCCCGCCACCACTGGGACCGGCCACCCCGCCGCTGCAGCGCGTACCGGCCCTGCTCGACGCCGTCCTGTGCTTCAAGCTCGACAACCGCCACCTCGCGCAGGCCCTGGAAGGAACCGGCACGGACAGCCCCTACCGGACGGAACACTACGAGCGCTGGCACACCCTGCTCCGCGACCTCCTGCAAAGCATCCCGGGGCAGGGCGACAGCGACTTCACCGCCCACGCCCTGCTCGCGGCCACCCGGGCCGACCTCGTCACGTACCTGGCCGACGAGAAGGAGACGCCGCGCGAGGAACTGCGGGACCGCCTGGCGAAGTTCACGGCCGGGGTTCTCGGCAGCGCCAGGTGAAACGGCCTCGGGGTGCCGCACCCGGACATCGGGTGCGGCTCACTCGATCCCCTCCAGGAACGGGATGATCGCGTCGATGAAATGCTCGTTCCGGTCGCCGGCCACCATGTGCCCCGCGTCGGCCACGTCGACGCGCCGCGCGTGGGGAACCCTGTCGCAGAACTGCTCGGCGATGTCGTCGCGCACCACGTCGCTGAGGACGCCGCGCACGAGCAGGATCGGCGCGTCGGCGTGGCGCGCGGCGTCGAGGAGACGGTCCGCCATGCCGGGCGGGTCCACCCGGCTCTCCAGGCTGTCCAGCATCCGGGGGTCCCAGTGCCAGACCCAGCGATCGCCGCGGCGTCGCAGGTTGTGCCGTAGCCCTTCGAGGTCGTCCGGACGTCGGCGATGCGGCAGGTAGGCGGCCACCGTTGCGGCAGCTTCCCCGACACTGGCGAAACCGTCCGGTCGGCGGCGCATGAACTCGACGATCCGGCGGACCCCGCGAGGGTCCGGTCGATGGGCTACATCGACGAGCACCAGCGCGCGGATGGCCGCCTTGGGCGCCTCTCCGGCGGCGAGCAGTGAACTCAGGCCGCCGAGCGAGGCGCCGATGAGTATCGGCGGGTGGCCGAGTTCGGCGACGAGCGCCCGGACGTCCTCGGCGAACAGGCCGACGTCGTAGTCGCCGTCGGCCGACCATTGGCTGGCGCCGTGCCCGCGCAGGTCCGGGGCGATGACCCGCCACCCCAGCCCGGCCAGTCGAGGGCCGGTCCGTCCCCAAGCGCGTCGCGTCTGGCCGCCACCGTGCAGCAGGACGAGCGGTGGCGAGGACGCCTCGCCCCACTCATTCGCCGCAAGCAGGATCCCGTCGCGGCCCACGAAACTTCGGGGCCGTGGCAGTGCGCCGGCCGTCATACCGCGCCCCGGGTCCGCAACGGCGCCAGCAGTTGCTCGCGACAGGGATCCGCAGCCGCCGCGGCGAGCGCGACGTCCAGTGCGAACAGAGCACGCGCCAGGAACCGGTCGTCGTCGATCAAGTGGACGACCCATTGATGCAACGCGCCCACGCACGAGGTGCCGACGACGGCGGCCAGCGCGTCGGTGTCGACATCGGCGCGCAGGAGCCCCTGTGTCCGCGCATCCGCCATCGCCCGGCGGAGCTGCGTGAGCGGACTGCGGTCGAGTACGAGACCGCTTTCCTCCCACTCACGCACCATGCGGCGCGACACGACCGGGTCGCCCGCGAACAGCAGGACGGTCGACCTGACGACCTCCCGCGGGTCACCGTCTCCCAGCGCCGCCAGGCGATGCTCCAGTTCGTCCATGAACCCGGCGGCGAGCGCCTCCCAGATCTTGTCCCGCGATCCGACCAGGTTGTACACGGTGGCCGGGGCGACCTCCGCCCGCTCGGCGATCCGCTCGGCAGTGATCACCGACTCCGGGCCCTCCCGCAGGAGTTCGCGTGTCGCCTCGAGGATCCGGGCCCGCCGCCGGGCCTTGTGCTGCTCGCGCAGCCCGCCTTCGACCGTCTGCATACGCGCGCACCCCTTCAGTAAAAACTTAGAGAGTTCCCTAAAATTAGGGGTGCCTCTGGGCCTGGTCAAGGGTCGGGGTGGCGCAGTCCGTCAGGAGGTCGAACCGGCCGGCGATCGTCGCGGACGGCGCGCGGTCCGGGCTGCCCGGAAGGCAGCCCGGCGCTGTGCACGGCCCCCGTCCAGGACTGACGATCCGTCAGCCCCGGAGTATGCCGTCGAATTGGGCCCAGTTCGACCAGGGTCCGCCGATGACGTTCTGCCAGCGGTGATACACCCAGCCGCCGCTGTTCACCCCGAACAGTTCGACTCGGCCGTCCGCGTTCGTCTCCGCGGCCACCTGGGTCAGGCCGCCGTCCATCTGCGCCCATCCCGTCCAGCCATTGCCCCCGCCGATCCGGGTCTGGGCACGGTGGTAGATGTTCCCGGCGCTGTTCGTCCCGAAGATCTCCAGGCGCCCGTCGGCGTTACGGGCCGCGGCGATCGACGAAAGGTTCCCGTCGAACTGCTCCCACCCGGACCAGGGGCCGCCGGGCCGCCCGAGCTGCCAGCGGTGGAAGACATTGCCGGCGCTGTTGACACCGAACAGCTCCAGCCGCCCGTCGCCGTTCGTCTCGGCGGCCACCTGGGTCAGGCCCCCGTCCATCTGCTGCCAGCCCGACCAGGCACCGCCGACGGAGGTCTGCCAGCGGTGGTAGATGTTCCCGGCGCTGTTCGAGCCGAAGATCTCCAGGCGCCCGTCCGCATTGCGGGCCGCGGCGATCGACGTCAGAGCCCCGTCGAACTGCTCCCACCCGGACCATCCGGCCCCGGGCGACGTCTGCCGGCGATGGTAGATGTTCCCCGCCCCGTTGACGCCGAACAGTTCGACGCGCCCGTCCGCGTTCGTCTCGGACGCCACGGCGCGCAAGGCCCCGTCGAACTGCTCCCAGCCCGTCCAGACACCGCCGACGACACTGGTCTGGCCGCGGTGGTAGATCGCGTCCCCGGGGTTCGTCCCGAAGATCTCCAGTCGTCCGTCCGCGTTCCGCGCCGCGGCGATCGACGACCCGAACACGGCGAACGGCACGGCCGGCCCCGTACGGCCGGCGGCCGACCCGACCCCCGGCAAGGCCGCCACCAGCGCCGCCGCCACGGCAACGACGACCAGCCGGAGCGTACGGACCGTGCGTCTGTGTCTCTTCCTCATGCGACTACCCTTCCTGCGCAGTTAGACCACTGACTGCAATCGGTAACAGGGAGGTACGTGAGCCGATGGACCTGCGGAACCCGGTGGAGACGCGGCCCGCACCCTACTGCGCCGGGCCCGCGACAGACAGAGCGACAGCCGGACGGCTTGCGGGCCGGGTCCACGAACTGCGCGGCGGCGAGCGCCGCCGCGCTCGCGAGCGGGACCGGAAGGTTCACGGTCGCCGAGGCGGGTGGCCGGGACGACGGCTGCGGCGGCAGCACGCGGACAGCGCACCCGCGCCGCAACAGCGACGTCGCCGCGGGCGCGGGCCTCATCCCGCCGATGCGGCGTCGGAGGAGGCTTGAAGGAGCGACCGGGGCGAATCAGTATCCCGGGACCGAGCCCGGCTCCGGGAGGCTTCCCTTCGGGAGGCTGTCCCTCGCCGCCGAGGTCATGGCGCCGCCGATGGACTGCGCCGCCGACCCCGCCGCCCCTCCGACGAACCGCTGGACGCCGGAGGTCGTCTGCCTCAGGGCGCCGCCGCCTGCCCGGCCGACCGCGGGCAGGGTCCTCCCGAGCTCGCCGCCCCCGGCCGCGCGGCCCAGTTCCGCGGTCGTCTTCTGCAGGGCGGTGTCCACTGTCGCGGTCACCCTTTCCGGGTCGATGCCCCCGCCGACCAGGTCGATGCCCGGTGCCCCGCCCGCAGCATGGGCGACGGCGCCCGGGCCGAGGACGCCTGCGCTCAGCGCGGCCGCGGTCAGGGCGGTCGCCGCGAGGACTCGTCGCATCTGGACTCCTTCAGTCAATTCCGGCAAGACGGGCCTTTACCGCAAGAACGAGCCGGAGGAGCTCCCGGACACGTCACCCATTCGCCACACCCGCCGACCGGGTCGCGAGCCGGTGGCGGACCCCTGCGGCCTCTCCCCCTCCCCCTCGTCGCGCCGAGCACGCGGTTACGCCGAGCACGCGGTCACGCCAGGCCCGCGAGGACGGCAGCCAAAGGGGCCGGGTCGGCGGGCCCCAGGTGCGGAGCGGGCAGGGAATGGACGTCGAACCGGGTGCCGGGTGTCGCCGCGTCAGCTTCCTTGATCATGCGGTCCTGGAGGGCGAGCGGGATGCTGCGGTCGAGGGTGAAGCGAAGGTAGCTGCGGGGGATGCGGCCCCACGTCGCCGGGTGGCCGCGGGCGTCGTCGCGGATGAGCGAGGCCGATTCGTCCGGCTCGAAGGTGTTGAGCGCGTTGCGGAAGGCCACATCGCTGTAATCCGCCGCGAAGGCGGCCTTCGCCTTGGCGACGAAGTCGGCGTCCGCCGAGCGCCAGTTGTTACGAAGAACACCGGTCCGTTCGGGATCGCCGACGCTGGGAATGGTGGGGAGCAGCGTCGTCCTCCCCTCCGGGAGCAGGAAGCAGTCGAGGATGGTGCGTATCCGTACGCAGCAGAACGCCGACATGTACACCAGCCGCGCTATCGCGTCCGGCGCCTGATTGCCGACCCTGGTGATCGTGGCGCCGCCCATGCTGTGACCGACGAGGATGACCGGGCCCTGCCGGGCGACGCGGCGTACGACGCCAGCGACGTGGCGTGCGTTGTCCTCCAGGCTCGTCCCGGAGAGGACCGGTGACGGGGCGGTCGCGAACGCGACCGGATCCTGCGGCGCCTGGTAGGAGGGCGGGAAGTTCGCCTGCACTCCATGGCCGGGGAGGTCGATGGCGAGCGCGCGGTGGCCCTCCAGGGTGAGCGCGGCGACCAAGGGGGCGAAGGCGTAGGCGTTGCTGTTGGCGCCGTGCACGAGGAGGAAGGTCGGCTGCTTCCTGGTCGCGCCTTTCTC